>DAOVSZ010000225.1 GCA_030627725.1 Desulfobulbaceae bacterium | reverse complement strand
TGTCATCCAGAGAAGCCTTACAGATACTGATGCTCAGCCCCTTTTACTTCCGCATGGACCTTAAGGCCCGCAAAGACATGCTGCGAGAATTCTGCTCCATCCATTCATCCTCGGCAAAGCCTGCTCAAACTCGTCGGACCGAAAACTGATAGGTGTCGGCCTGTTCAAGCTGCCGGGGGACTGATTTTATTTTTCCTCTTCCTTTCCAAAAACGAAAGCCAAGTTTCACGAACAACCATCCTTGTGTTTTTATTCAAGGATGGTTATTTATTAGTATATTATTATACACTAAGCAGCCTGACGAACGTTACCCTGTCAGCAATCCTCAATGTGACATAAATTCTTCAAAAAAATATACAGCAACAATGGACTATTATAATATACTGGGTGTAAACAAAAACGCTTCCGATACCGAAATCAAGAAGGTCTACAGGAAACTGGCCTTGAAGTACCATCCAGACAGAAACAAGGACAACAAGGAAGCAGAAGAGAAGTTCAAGCAGATCAGCGAGGCATATGCCGTTCTTTCTGATAAAGAAAAACGCAGCCAGTACGACACGTTCGGTTCAGCCGGGTTTCAGCAGCGTTATTCCCAGGAAGATATTTTCAAAAACTTCGATATGGGATCCATCTTTAAAGAATTCGGTTTTGACGTCAACTTCGGTGGCCCTGGCACGGGGGGTGGCTCCTTTCGCAGGGCATCTTCCGGAGGCGGCAGCCCTTTTGAAAGTTTTTTCCATCAGGCCGGCGGCAGACCTTCTCAATGCGGCGGCCGCACATCCTATCGGACCGGCCCCCAGGCGCCGCGGCCGGCCAAGGGCAATGACATAACCATGGAACTTCCCATCACCCTGCAAGAGGTCCTTACCGGGACGGAAAAGACCATCGTCCTTGGACGCAGCCTGGATGCAGAAAAGGTATCCGTCAAGGTCCCTGCCGGAATCGATGATGGGAAAAAACTGCGGATCACCGGAAAAGGCTCACCCTCTTCGTCCGGCGGTCCTCCAGGTGATCTCTTTCTGCTTGTCAGAGTACAACAGCATCCCATGTTTATTCGTGACGGAAGTGATCTCATTATTGAAAAAAACATCCCGATCAGTGCAGCCGTCCTCGGCACTCAAATTACGATCAAAACACTTGAAGAAAAAGAACTGCAGATCAGGGTGCCTCCCGGCACGCAACCTCATGCAAAGCTTCGCCTGAAAAAACACGGTCTGCCGGCCGGCCCACGCAATCCACGAGGGGATCTCTATGTAAAAATCTCCCCAAAAGTTCCGAAAAGCCTCACCAAAGAACAGAAAAAAATCATGCAGGAACTCGCTGACGCCGGGCTATAAAAGGTAAACGTCCAGAAGCACCGCATCCGCTTCTCCATGCGGAGTTGAGCTGCACGCAAGCAGGACTGCCGGCATAGGACTACTATAGCCGTCAGTCCTGCTGGAGTTTATGCCCTTGAGGGTGCACATCTACGGCACTTCTGAACGTTTACAGGGGACTCAACAGTTACTATAAAAGAACATAAATTCAGGAAGGAGAAATACGTGGAAACCGAGATCTTCAAGGAAGAGGCTGTTGAACTGCTGGAAGAGATTGAAGAAACACTGCTGCAGCTCAGGGACGCCCCTGATGATATCTCCCTGATTCACCAGATGTTTCGTAATTTTCACACCATCAAGGGGTCCGGCGCCATGTTCGGGTTTAACACAGTATCCGAATTTGCCCATGGCATTGAAAATACCCTCGACGCCATCAGACAGGGGACTGTCACATTTCAAGCGCAACTGCTCGACCCCTTGCTTACTGCTCACGACATTCTTCAGGAGATGATTGACATGGGTGATACGGTCAGTGACAATCTCCAGCAGTCAGCAGCCGGCATCCTTCAGGAAATCGATACAATCATAACAGGAGACACCCCGCAGGAAAAACGTACAGAAGCCAGGCAACCTCTAAAAATGCTCATTGTAGAAGACGAGTTTGCAAGCCGTTTCATCCTCCACGATTTTCTCTCTTCATTCGGCACCTGCCATGTTGCCACTGACGGTTATGAAGCGATCACGGGCATCAAAACAGCCCTCATTGAAAAAAAACCGTACGACCTTATCAGCCTGGACATCAAAATGCCGGGCATTGACGGGAAAAGCGTTTCAGAAGAGATCAGGCGTCTGGAAAAAGAGAATAATATTGACAGAAAATGCCGTATTGTGATGGTCTCCGGCATCGATGACCAACAGTTTATTGATGAACTGCTCGAAAAAAAATACTGCGACTCCTACCTGTCCAAGCCGATATCGATCAAAAAATACTCCGAGTTTATCCAAGAGGCCTTTGGGGTATGATTTCTTAAAAAAGCTATTAGCCATTAGCTGTTAGTCATTAGCTTAACTACTTGATCTTCTTGACTTTTTTAGCTAAAGGCTCATGGCTAATCGCTACAGAATAATCGACACAAACAGACTTGAAACATTGAACAGGTATTTATTCGGCAGACCGCCGCGGAGGTAGATATCATCCCTGATACGTGTCAGGATTTCCGTCATTATCACCTCATATCCCATATTGAGATATCCGTTCTCTCCGGCCTCGTTGGTCAAAAAAAGAAGGTCCCCCTTCCGGTCTCTGATCGTCTTCAGCTTCCAGTTCACATGACTTATATTCCTTTCCAGCCGCTGCAGACGTTCCAGGGGCACCTGCAGGCCGGTAAAAAAAGAACTTTCCTGCGTCACGCCGTATGTTTCCCACATGCTTTTGACCAGTCCAAGACAGAGTAGATAGACCCTGTCTCCTTCGGTCTTCTCGTCAAAGGCAGCGATCAGCACCTCATGTGAGGGCATGTAGATATAAGTGTGTTCGGAAGAAGAACCACGATGAAAAAGCTGGTTAATCTTCCTGGACCGAGCCGCGTGGCCAATCTCATATCGCGGATTTTTTGCATACAGTCTCTTGGTAAATTCTTCAAGAGAACGCATATTCACATCATAGTGATAGCGGATCAGGGTCACATCGGTCGGTTCAATTGTCTCCCGTACTGATTGCGAACAGCCAGTCGCAAGACACGAGCAGAGGAGCAGTACCATTATCCGAAGGAAAGACTGCATAGATATAAATTCAGCGTCAGTTTTGTCGGTCTCGTAAAAAGCACGAGACGGACGCGTTAACCGTCTCTATCTTATTGAAATCATTGAAGACGAATTCATCGATTTTGACTTTTTAAGAGGCTATCAATTTTCAAGGGGTTACTCAAAAAACAATCGAATCACTCGCTGTTCGATTATTCGTTTATTCGTCTTTTACCCAAGCCCTTTCCCGGTAATTCGTTCCAGGGCCTCAAGATATCTGGCGCCGGTCCTTTTCAAAATATCTTCAGGGAGATCCGGAGGAGGCGGGGTTTTCGGCCAATCAAGGGTCAAAAGATAATCCCGCAGGAACTGCTTGTCAAAGCTTGGCTGGCCACTGCCGATCCGGTATTGATCGTGCGGCCAGAACCGAGAGGAATCCGGTGTCAGGACCTCATCAATCAGCAGCAGCTCTCCTTCATACCAGCCGAGTTCAAATTTTGTGTCCGCAATGATGATCCCTTTGCTCAATGCATAATCAGCAGCCTTTTCATACAAGGCGATACAGGTCTTGGAAATCTTTTCCGTCTCCTCTTTCCCCACGATCTTTTCCATCTGCTCAAGAGAAATATTCTCGTCATGCAGCCCCTGCTCCGCCTTGGTCGATGGCGTAAAGAGAGTCTGAGGAAATTTCTGTGATTCCTGCATGCCCTCCGGCAGAGAAAAGCCGCATACGGTGGTGTCCTTCTGATACGCCTTCCAGAAGGAGCCGGAGATATATCCCCGGACGATACACTCGACAGGCAGCGGTTTTGCCTTTTTCACCAGCATACTCCTGCCTTCAAGTTGGCCTGCATACGGTTTGCAGGAGGCTGGGTACTGGTTGACATCTGCGGTTATCAGATGATGAGGAATGATATCTTTCAAGGAGTCAAACCAGAAGAGAGAAAGACCGGTCAGGACCCTTCCCTTGTTGGGGATGGGTTCGCTCATTACGACATCAAAGGCGGATATCCTGTCTGTCGCCACCATGAGCAGCATATCTTCGACTTCATAAAGGTCCCGAACCTTCCCCCGGTGGACCAACTTCAGGTTTTCAAAATTAGTTTCTGTAACTGATGTTGTCATGATTGTTTTTCCTATATAAATCTTTCACATTAATAATTGTTGACAACCTCGCAAAAAGTCGTGTCAATCGTCGTGTCGCAGTTTAGACCGACAAATCGCTGAATTCGTATTCAATGATTTCAATAAGATAGAGACGGTTAACGCGTCCGTCTCGTGCTTTTCGAAGTCTCATTACATTCGCTATCTGCGAGACCGACAATTGTTACGTTAACGACATTAGTTGACTGCTCACAAGGTTTCCGGCATGGGAGGAGTTGCCCCATTCTGCGAAGCGACATAAGCGCCTCGTTTATTGGCCCGCAGAAGGCATTCATCCCATGTCCTGCCGTTGATATATCCTTCGATCAACGCTGCAAAAAAGGCGTCGCCGGCGCCGACCGTATCGGCAATTGTAACCGGTTTTGCCGTGTTTTCAAAAAAATCATCGCCGGCCACAAGCCAGGCGCCGTCTTTCCCTTCGGTTACGGCGAGAATTGACACACCATAACGGTCAAGAAGAGCACGAGCGGATTGAGTTTTATCCTGTGTTCCTATGCCGGCCCAACGGCAGATCGTCATCAGCTCGTCACCGTTCATCTTGACCAGATCTGCTGCTGCAAGCGAATCAAAGACAAGATCTTCCGTCGTAAACGGCGGCCTCAAATTGACATCATAAAAACACAAGGTAGCCCTGTTCCACAACGACCGGATAGCATGGCGGCTCCGCTCATCCCGCTGGGCAAGGGTCCCGAAGACAAGATGAAACCGTTTCCCGTGCACCATATGTTCGGCCTCTTCCAGACTGATGGCATCCCAGGCAGCAGGCGCGACAATGTCAAAATGGGGTTCATTGTCGGCATCCACGGTGACATTCACCCGACCGGTCGGAAGGGCCGGGTCCTTCTGGACACCCTTGTCCGAGAGGCCGAGATCTTCCAATTGAGCAAGGGTCGCGCTCCCCAGGTCGTCATCACCGATCCGGGTGATGATAGCAACGTCCATCTGCAGATTCTGCAGATGATAAGCAACATTAATCGGCGCCCCTCCCAGGACCTGCCTGTCGGAGAAGATATCCCACACCACCTCGCCAATCGAAATAATCA
>DAOVSZ010000309.1 GCA_030627725.1 Desulfobulbaceae bacterium | reverse complement strand
GATCAGAAGGATGTCGGCAGTATCTTTGCGATCCGGGTCGAGACCGAAGAAAAAGATGAGGCTCATTCGCAGCCGGCAAAGATATCCGGCATTCTGTGTCTGGACAGACGTGATGCCACCCCCTGGACCGAAGAAGAACGGAACGTCTTCAGGCTGACTGCCAGAAAACTCGCCCTGGATGTTGCAATGGCCAGGCAGCTCCAGGCGATTGACAAGGAAAAAAACGCCATGCTCAAGGTCTGCGTGGGACTTCGTGAGTTAAACGGCGCTTTAGGGCTTGATTCGGTCTTTGACTCCACCATCAATGCGATTAAGTCCGTGCTGCCGGTCGATTTTATCGCTGTAAGCCAGCTTCAGGAGAAAAGCCACTGCGTTGTCCGGGCTGAAGGGGTGATTGCTGAAAAATATCATGGCAAAAAGTTCAACCTGGAGGATGGCCTGGTCGGCCAGGTCTTAAAGATAAAACATCCGCTTCCGGCCGGGGCCGAGTATCACGGCCCAGCCCCTATCTTCAGCATCAAAGAGAAGACAGACCGCTTCAAGACGCTTCTTATCCTCCCTTTAAAAAAAGAAGACGAGAGTGTCATCGGCGCCCTGACTGTTGCCGCGGAAAAACCAGGGATAATGACACAATCAATTCAAGAGATCCTCGAGCTGATAGCAAACCAGGTAACGGTCAAGATAGACCTTGCGCAGGCGCACGAAAAGATCAGCAAGATGGCCACAACAGACGGTCTGACCGGGCTCATCAATCACCGGACCTTTCAGTATGGCTTTGATATCATGCTGAAAAGAACAACCCGCCGCGCAGACAGCCCGCTCTGCCTCATCTTCTGCGATATCGACCACTTTAAAAAAATAAACGATACCTACGGCCATCCCTTTGGTGATCAGGTCTTAAAATCAGTGACAGAGATCCTTTCAAAAACAGGCCGTGCAAACCTTGACCTTGTCGCCCGTTACGGTGGTGAAGAATTTGCCTTTGTCCTTGAAGATGCCGATGAAAAAGGCGGCTGCGGGCTCGCTGAACGAATCCGGTCCGACATTGAGGCGATGACCGTTCATTTTGAAAAGAAGGTGGTACAGGTCACCATGTCGCTCGGAGTCGCCGCCTACCCGAAAGACGGCAAGGACAAAAGGACCCTCATAGCACGAGCAGACCAGGCCCTGTATAAGGCAAAAAAAGACGGTCGGAACCGCACGGTTCCGTGGTCGGAGATCAGCGGGCAGACGTCAGAAGAATGAAACAGTTTACGGTAGACGGTTTACAGTTGACGGTGACTCATGAACCATGTTTTAAAAGCAGCAGAACTCATTCGGAACAGCAAAAAAACGATCGCTGTCACCGGCGCCGGAGTGAGCACTGAGAGCGGTATTCCCGATTTCAGGAGCGCCGGCGGGCTCTGGTCGCGGTATGATCCGATGGAATACGGGACCATCAGCGCGTTTCGCCGTAATCCGGAAAAGATCTGGAAAATGCTTGCTGAGCTTCTTGAGGTGGTTGATGCAGAGCCAAACGCGGGCCACATCGCCATGGCCCGTCTTGAAGAGATGGGGATGCTGCAGGGCATCATCACCCAGAATATCGACAGTCTGCACCAGAAGGCAGGCAGCAGGATCGTGGTTGAATTTCACGGTTCCTTCGACACCTTCACCTGCCTCAACTGTTCGGCAAATTACCACCGCCCCTTTGTGGAGCAATCTCCTCTTCCGCCCCGCTGTGCCGCCTGCGATACCGTTTTAAAGCCGAATATCGTCTTCTTTGACGAACAGATCCCAGTTCAGGCCCTTGAGTGGACGGAAGAACTCATAAACGGCACCGAAGTCCTCATCGTTGCGGGGACCTCATGCGAGGTGATGCCGGCATCGCTCATTCCACAAAAAGTGCATTTGCAGGGCGGAAAGATCATCGAGTTGAACCTCTTTCCAGTCCTTGGTGAAATGGCGGAAGTCCTGCTCAAAGGAAAATTTACCGAAAAGATGGAAGCGCTTCTAGCAGAACTCCATTAATTGATTTTCCACAGAG
This sequence comes from Desulfobulbaceae bacterium, assembly GCA_030627725.1. Classification (GTDB taxonomy): domain Bacteria; phylum Desulfobacterota; class Desulfobulbia; order Desulfobulbales; family DAOVSZ01; genus DAOVSZ01. The sequence continues at coordinate 1,242 of DAOVSZ010000309.1, read as the reverse complement.
AACTTCATGTTGCGCATTTCAAGGAGTTATCTTTAACAGTTGACGCTTGACAGATGACGGATTACGGTTATCGAATGGATACTATCTCGGAAAAGCCGGGCTATGGCCGGAAGATGACCGCAAAGGAGATCAATGATCACCCGTTAAAACGCTATAAGGGATCGATCCAGGTCATAAAGACAAAAAAAGAACTGTTATCGGCTTATAATGAATTGGCCTGTGAAAAAATTCTCGGCTTTGACACCGAAACACGGCCTGCCTTTAAAAAAGGCATAAGCTATCCTCCTGCCTTGATCCAACTCGCATCGAGCAAAAAAGTATACATCTTCCAGCTCATTTACCTCAAGTTTTCCGGCAAGATCAGGGAAATCCTCTCAAACTCGAATATCGTCAAGGCAGGGGTTGCAGTGGATTTTGATATCAACCAGCTCCAGGAGATGGAAAGGTTCCAGCCGGAGGGATTTGTTGACCTGAGCGACTTTGCAAAGCAGTCCGGCATCAAGAACTTCGGGCTCAGAGGGCTTGCAGCTGTTGCTCTCGGTTTCAGGATCTCAAAACATGCACGAACAACAAACTGGGCAGCGAAAGACCTGACCCGGCCCCAGATTCAATATGCGGCGACCGATGCCTGGGTTGGGCGAGAGATTTATTTGACACTGAAGAACAATTGAGAAAAATACAATGAAACCTGACGTTATTTACTTCGAGAGCCTCACCCAGCTCAGCCATGCTGCAGCCGGTTTTTTATCAGAAGAAATCCAGTTGTGTGTCAGGGAAAAGAATATCTGCTCACTTGTCCTGACTGGCGGCAGGACCCCTGTTCTGTTGTACGAATTTTTGGCACGCCCCCCATTTTCCGACCTTATTCCCTGGGAAAAGGTCCATATCTTCTGGGGGGATGAGCGATGGGTCTCGGCGACAGCCCCTGACAGCAACTTTAATATGGCAGAGGCCGCATTGCTCTCCAGGGTGGCGATCCCGGATGAAAACATCCATCGCATCCCAACGGAGCTCGATTCACCGGCAGCGGCTGCGAACGCGTATGAAAAAACCATACACAATTTTTATACCGCCTTTTCCGCCACCACCCCGTCAAACGGCTTGCCGGGTTTTGATCTGGTCCTCTTGGGAATGGGCCAAGATGGTCATATCGCCTCTCTTTTTCCAAATGATCCGCTCTTATCGGAACAAGACCGGCTGGTGGCTGCGGTCGATACTCCCAAAGGCTCTCCGCCAGTGCCT
>DAOVSZ010000136.1 GCA_030627725.1 Desulfobulbaceae bacterium | reverse complement strand
TCGACAGCGGTTGCAGCTATTATAGCGTCACCTGATCGAATATTTGAAGATAAAGTGTATTCCTCAACATAAATTGAAGCGCGATGGCCAATGTTTTCGGTTAAAGGAAGGACCATAAAGCCAAAAGAGGTTAGGAAGTCTTTGACATGTCGACAATGTAACAGCGAGCCTGCTTGCATGAATTGAGAGAAATTACTCAGAGTAAAGATCAAGCTTGCCGCTTCCCTTGGTATTAAGATAAAATAGAGATTAGAGATTGGTGTATCTTCTGATGGAGATTTCGTTATGCATGAAAGAGAAAGACGCAAGCATGTCAGGCTGCAGGCTGATTTGAATGTAATCTGTACATCGTCCTCCGGAGGTGAAAGCGCCGGCGCCCTGGTTGACAGGAAATTCACCCCCCTTACCAGAGATCTCTGTCTGGATGGCATTAAACTTATAACGGACCATCTTTTGCCTGAAGGGAGCCTTTTGGATCTGCTCATCATGTCTCAGGCGTTACAGGCTTACATCGAAGTCAGAGGACGGGTCGCCTGGAGCAACAGTGAGAACGATTTGTTTCATATCGGCGTACAGTTCATCGATATCTCGGAAGAAAACGAGCGTCTGCTCTGTGAACTTATAAATATCCTGGACATTCACGATGAATGAAGACCGGAGAGTTGAAGAAAAATTCGATTTTCTTATTGTGGATGATCACAAGGAGATGCTGTATGCCATTCGGGATATCTTGAAACAAGTTGACCCGGGGAACAGAATCCTGATGTCTCAAAGCGGCGCTCAGGCTCTTTCCATCTTGCGAGAAAATAAGGTGGCGTTTGTGATTTCCGACTGGAATATGCCGAATATGACAGGGGTTGAACTCCTGAGCCTGATCAGAAAAAATCCTGAGCACTATGACACGCCGGTGATGATAATTTCCGATGAAGTTGAAAGGGAGCAGTTTATCTATGCGATGGAGCAAGGGGCGGATGCATACCAGTTGAAACCTTTCACTACTGACCGATTGACCGAGGCTATAGCGAGTGTGCTGAGAGCAAGGGCGCATCAGACCCCTTTTCAACAAAAAACAAGAGATCTGCGTCTGCTTCTGCTTCTTGAAAAATATGACAGCGTTATCAGGTGGGCGAAAGAAATGATGCAGGAGGAGGAGGCGTCCATTGATACGGCCCTTCTGTTATGTATTGCCTATCTGCAAAAGTTTGAATATGCAAAGGCAAGAGAGGCATTGAGGTTCATTCCAAAGTATAGAGAGAACAGCAAGGCCTGCCATCTCATGGGCCTTGCCTACATGGGAGAGAAGAAATATAAGAAGGCGCTTGTGTCTCTGGAAAATGCGATAGAGTTGAATCCACTTGATCAGGACAGGAAGATTGATGCCGGCAAGGTCTATCTTGAGGTGGGTATGGATGCTGAAGCGTATGAGATTTTTGAGTCGATTCTTCTGTCCGGCTCAACAGATTTGTCCTTAGTCGGTATTGGCAGCGCTTTGTTAAAAAAGAATCAGCTGGATAAGGCGAGTAAGTATCTGGACGGCATTAGTGAATTTTTACCGGAAACAGTCGGTGTCTGTAATGAGTATGCCATCGAACTCAGAAAGACCGGGGATTATAAAAAATCCATTCAATATTATAAAAAGTGTCTGAAAATACACCCAAAGAACGAAATCTATCTTTTCAATCTGGCCAGGGTCTATTATGAAGCCGGGAAGATGCGAGATGCAAAAACATTCTTAAAAAGGGTTCTCATGGTGAACTCCGGCCATAAGTACGCTGTTAAACTTTTGAAGCATATAAAACATCAGTAAGAGAAAAAAACCTGAAGCCGATGAGATACTGAATTACTAACCAACGTCCACTTTGCCCCGCCACAGACAGCTAGCGCGTCGATTCTCTAACAATTTGTTAGGATTTTTCCTCGTCAAAGAGCCATCCTTTGGCATCATCAATACTGTTGAACATTTTTACTATGTTTCCTTGGTTAATAAATACAGTTTCGAGGAATCGAAATTCTGAAAAAGCCCCGTTTACAACAAGCGCCCGTTTAATTGTTCGACAAACTCCTGCTTTTAAGGCTTGTTCCGGCATAGAGTAAATGCTTAGAACAGATTGCTCTAGTGTTGTATGCCGCAGATCATTTAGAACTTGTTTGCAAGCATGCTTCTTTAAAAGCTGGGCCACTTCTGGTGCCATGCTATTAAACAACGAAAGATTCAATTCGCCATTTACTGAAACAAATATACAATCTGTTTCTTCATCATATGTTACTGAATATGGCATTTCCTGATTCCTAATGTCTAAGGGGACGTTAGGGGTTAGGGGTTAGGGACCAGGGAGCAGGGTTGAGTCGGGAAAAGGTTAGAACCTATTCTTCTTACTCCCGTCACGCATCGGCTGAGAAGACATTTTCTCTTTCTGCATCTTTTCTTTCATCTCCTCCTGTTTTGTCTCCAACAGGGCCTGGTCTTTTTGCGGCAGACTTTCATCCCGTGTGCGTCCGGCCCACAGACTTTCACCAGTGTCCGGGTCGCGCAGGGTCAAGACCTCCTGATTGCTTCGGACTATCGTTGCGGCATAGATATTCTGTTCACCATCTTTCGAAAATGTAGATCCGGTAATTGTTAAAGCCTCACCTTTCACAAACCCGATATCATACTTCTCCACACACCACTGGGGGCAGACATGTACGACATAAGAGCCCGAAGCAGCCCCTACCGTCAGGTGCAGACCGTCCTCCTTTGTCTGTTTGTTCATGACCGTCTCAATCCCATCCACATTTCCCTGAATTGTCGTAACGGTCTCCTGGAGGTATGGGGCCATGCCTCTTGTACTCGCGACACAACTGCATAGAACCACGAGAAGAACAAGAGAAAAAAGATTACGTCTCATAAACGACTCCTTATAATTGCGATTTATCTCTCTCCGGCCAGAAATTCTTCCGCTATCCCAACGTCATAACTGCTGCCGATGATGAGCGGGACCCGCTGATGGAGACCTTCCGGCTGAATTTCAAGGATATTCAGACCGTCATCAGTAATGGCGCGTCCGCCTGCCCGTTCTGCAAGAAAGGCGAGTGGAGATGCCTCGTAGAGCAGCCGCAGCTTGCCGACCGGCTTTGCCGGATTCTTGGTATCTCTGGGGTAGAGGAAGATCCCTCCATTAATAAGATTGCGGTGAAAATCCGCAACCAGGGAGCCGATATAGCGGCCGCTGTAAGGGCGTCCTGTTGCCTTGTCTTCCTCCTTCAGATAGTCCAGATACCGGCGAACATTCTCGCTCCAGTATCTGGTATACCCCTCATTGACGCTGAAATACCTGCTTTTCTTAGGCATCCTGATATCCGGATGAGAGAGATAGAATTCTCCGACACTGGGATCAAGCGTAAAGCCGTGCACGCCCTCGCCGGTGGAAAAGACCATCATGGTGCTCGACCCGTAGATGATATAACCGGCAGCGACCTGCTCGCTGCCCTTGATCAGAAGATCGTTCTCATCCCCCTGCCCGCCCGATGTTATCCGACGATGGACCGAAAAGATGGTGCCGATACTGACATTAACATCGATATTCGAAGAGCCGTCCAGCGGGTCGAAGGCAAGGCTGTACTTCCCCTCATGGCCCTCGGCAACCGGTATGACATCAGCCTCTTCTTCAGAGGTCATGACGCAGAGATGCCCGCACCGGGCCATCCTTCTTTTGATGATATTATTGGCAATATCATCAAGCTTCTGGACATCTTCGCCCTGAATATTGGTCTTGCCGGACATGCCGAGCACGTCGGAGAGACCCGCCTTATTCACCTCGGCGGAGATGGTCTTTGCAGCAACGATCAATTCGATCAGAAGTGACGACAGATCACCGGTCGCCTTCGGATGAATATGCTGGCTGTCCAGAATGTGCCTGCTGACGGTAATTCCCAATGGTCGATTCATTTCCTTCTCCTTAACTCCCTAACATCTCATTCACTTTCTTTGAAAAATCATCCTTGGTAAACGGTTTGGAGATAAAGTCGTTCACGCCGGCCTCTCGAGCTATATCTACCTGAGATGATTCCGATTCCGTGGTGGCCATGAGAATAGGCAAGTCCGCCCATTTTTCTATTTGCCTCAGTTCCTGCGTCAATTCAACCCCTGTCATTTCCGGCATATTAAGATCAGTGATCAAAAGGTCAACCGCATCCGCGGTCTGGAAATAGTCCAGCGCCTCTTTGCCGTCCATGGCGGTCACCAGTTCCAATCCCAGCTCCGCTGCAGCGCTCTTGTAGAAGAAGAGCATTGCCTTGGAATCATCCGCTGCCACTACCCGCTTTGCAAACACAACCTCTTCGCCTGCGCTCAGCCGGGTAATATCGGCGGCAGGCCGTTCTCCAGGCATGGATCCAAGTTCCTTTTTAAAGACCTCGACCGCCTCCATGTCCTTTGAGGCGAGCAATGCCTCGACAAGTGGGCCGGCATGGGATTCCGACTCATAAACAGCCTTAAAAAGATTCGTTGCCCGTGAGGTAATCAAGGCCTGAATGACTCTTGCTGTCTGATCGTCACCCTGGTCGATTTTTTCCTGCACCACCTTGACGACACCAGGATTGCAGAGGGTATCCAGACTGGTGAGAACGGCAAGCAGCACCATTTCATCCGTCTCGGTCAAGCCGTCCGTCAAGCCGATGACGCTTCTGATTGAAGGTATTCTGCCGAGCGCCTCGTACATGGCAAAGCGCAGGTTCTTCTCCATGTCCCGCTGGTCCAGCTGACCATTGAGGATATCGGCGCCCTTCTTATCACCCATCAGACCGATGACATTTGCTGCCATGATCTTTTCATCCTTGTCACCGGTTTCAAGACATTTTTCAAGCGCCGGCAGGATATCCTTGCCCATGGCAGCCAGCACACCCAGCACAACTCTTCTGAAGACCGGATTTGTATGGTGAATAAGAGACATGAGCAGTGCAGTTGCATCATCATCCTTGAATTTTGCCAGATTATCAACAGACAGAGCGGTCTTCAGATCGCATTCACTTGCGTCGCGCAACTCAGCTTCCCGATCCTTGACAATCTGCATCAGGGTCTGCCGGTATTCCGGCGCTTCCAAATCGCCCAGCACATTCATTGCCCACGCAACGACCGAACAATCCTCATGGTCAAGATAGGGAAGAAGAACAGGCGCCAGGGAAGGATCATCATAGTTCCGCAGGCCCCGGATAACCTCCTGAATCAAATCAGCGTCATCGGTAGATTCAAGCAGCGAAAGCAGCACCGGTTTCACCGCTTCAAAAGACTCTTCCGCCGCCCGCCGGACACTGAGCATCCGCACCCGTGGAGATGTATGCCGAAGTCCGGAAATGGTCGCATTTTCCTGCCCTGCCATCAGTTCAAAAAGGGTATGATACACCATCTCGTCAACAGCCTGATCAGGAAGCGGATCAATATAAAGGTCCATCAGGGCGGCAACCGCATCCTGCCGACCGGATTCCCTGATCTCGTCAAGAATGGTTATCTGCTCTATCATGTCTTTCCGGAAAAAATCCTTTAAGGCATCCATACATTCTTCCTTTATCAAATGCAAAGTCTCAATCTGCTAACCACTTATTTCAGCTTAATAAAAAGATCTAACAAACTCAACCGATAATCATCATAAAAAAGTTCCCGGTTCAAACTTCAACGCTCAGAAGTTGTAACACCACACCGAACAGGTCTGCCGACCTTGCGCAGACTCACCTTGCCGGTGCTTGAATCAAAATAGACCTTATACCCCTTCTTTCCGCCGGTCTTTTCACTGAAGACGGAAAGGTCATATTTTTCCAGACACGCCCTGGCAGCAGCAAGGTTCTGGACGCCGATGGTCAGCATCTGGCTTGTTTTGTCCACCTTTGTCACGTCCGCGCCGCCGAACAGCTTGGCAACGAGATCCGACGGCTGCCCGCCACGGGCCAGCACTTTCCTCATCATATAGTCCACTGCCCCGTCAACAAAGCATGTAGGGCCTTTGGTAGGGTTTTCATACCAGTACGGCAGCACCGCATGGCACATGGCCCCTGCCTGCAAACGGGGATGATACAGACAGACCGCCACGCAGGAGCCGAGTATCGACTGGATAAGGGTCGGTTCCCGCGCCACATATAATTCCCCCGGCTTCAGATCAACAACCGGCAATTCAGAAGGAAATCTCATACCTGCTCACTTGCCTTCCATGTCCATCATCATGATATCCATGGCATCACCCCAGTCTATTTTATCGAATCTGTTCCTGTTTAATCACACTTTATCATGCTCAAAACAACCTATGGTTTGTCAATTTATTTATTCGTAAACTTCACGGATCTTATCTTCCGGGTTCAGCACCTGTTCGGCAATTAAAAGATATTTCTCCCCCTCTTCCGGCCTGTTGTGCCGGAGACATCCCTTCCCGTAGAGAGTACACTTTTTTACCAACTCTGCTTCAGCCAGTTGCGTCTGTTCGCGGCTCAACATACCTGAGGCAAGAATATTCCGGATGGCCCTGATCCGGAAACGGTCCATGCCGACCCGGTAGATGGCGGAGAGCTGGTCCGGACGTCCTCCCTGCTTAGAGGTCAAGGGGGTATCGACAAAGAGGAAGGGGTGTTTCACGCTTGCGCGCAGCCAGAGGTCGTAGTCTTCGCAGCAGGGCAATGTTTCATCAAAAAGACCTACCGTATCAAAGAGAGTTCGCCGCACCATCACGGTCGACATGCCAACAGCACAGAGTTCCAGGCACCGGGCGAAAATGTCGCCCCCTGATTTCCTGTGTTTTTTCTTCTGGTTCAGGAAGGCGCCGCAACGGTACCAGATTTCTTCTGTATGGGAGATGAGAAAGGAAGGATTGTTCTGCATTGCCGCAACCTGGATCGCGAGCTTCCGCTTGTCAAACCAGTCATCGGAATCGAGAAAGGCGATCAGATCGGAACGGGCCGCCCGGATACCGGCATTGCGGGCAGCCGAAGGGCCGCTGTTTTCCTGGCGGAGAGAGACGACATCGCGGTCATAAGCGGCAACAAGGTCCTCTGTGCCGTCGTCCGAGCCGTCATCAACAACAATGAGTTCCAGGGTATCATACGTCTGGGACAAAACAGAATCGATCGCCTTTTTTAAAAAAGAGGCACGATTATAGGTGGGGATGATAATGCTTACTGGTTCTGGATTCATAATACAGGGTCAAAAGACAGGGGTCAGGGGTTAAAAGACAGGGATCAGGGGTCGGGGGTCGGGGGTTAAAAGACAGGGGTTAAAAGACAGGGATCAGGGGTCAGGGGTTAAAATACAGGG
>DAOVSZ010000226.1 GCA_030627725.1 Desulfobulbaceae bacterium | reverse complement strand
TTGGCGATCTCTTTGTGTGTGATGATGGTGACATTCTCCGCCACTTGCGTGATCGGTTTGGGATACCTGGTCGGGGCCTCGACAACCTGCAGCTCTGCCTCGGTAAAGTAGAGCGCCATCAGACTGAGTTCTTCTTCAATTGACGACTCCTTCGGAATCTGGGTCAGGATGGTCTCGTCCGTCGGCGGCGGCGCTTTAGCAAAAAGGGGAGTCGGGGTTACTGTTACGGCCAGGGCAAGAATGGTAAGCAGGATTTTTTTAATCATAATAGAGTTTCTTGGGTTATTGGGTTGTAGAGTTGTAGAGTTGTAGAGTTGTAGAGCTGTAGAGCTCAATAACGCAATAACTCAACAAACTCAATAACCCAAAGATTGACTCTCTACGTATTATCCAGTCAATTAATAAGTGTTTTCGGCAGATAAGTCAAAAGCTTTAACTTATTTTTTTCTTTTTTGCACGTTTTTTCAATATGTTAGCATGCACACCTATTAAAAGCAGAATGGGGGGGGGTGCCACGATGTGGTGTTAAGATGAGGTGAATTGAGGGGAAGGCGGTAAAGCAAAAAAGAGCAAGTCAACGAAGTCAATAGCGTCCCGCAACTCTCGCAGAACCTTTCAACTTTAGTATATTTATGATACCTTCTCTGCTATATTATTATTGATACTTTGAAGCGCAGGCAGACACATAACGGATAGTGACCATGAAGAAGCTCTCAACCAGCCCCGGCGCCCCCCTTCCCCTTGGCAATACAATCACCCCGGAAGGCGTCAATTTCGCTCTTTTTTCCCGGCATGTCCATCAGGTTTCCATCGTCTTCTTCCCCCCGGGAGAAGCCAAGAAATGCGCCGAGATCCGCCTTGATCCGGCAATTAACCGGACCGGTGACATCTGGCATATCCTGATTCATAAATTCGACCGCAGCCTGCGCTACGGTTACAGGCTGACAGGCCCCTATGATCCCGAAGGAGAGGGGCACTATTTTTCCCGCGACAACATCCTGCTGGACCCGTATGCCCTGGCCCTGACCGGAGGCTCACACTGGGGAGAATCCTACAAAAGGCCCGGCAGGTTCGGCGTTGAAAGCAGATATCTGCGGCGTTGCTGCGTCATTGATGATGACTTTGACTGGGAGGGAGACCGCCCCCTCAACACTTCTTTGAAGGACTCTGTCTTCTATGAACTCCATGTCCGCGGGTTTACCCGGCATGAAACATCGGGAGTCAAAAATCCCGGCGCCTATGACGGAGTTGTCGAAAAGATCCCGTATTTGAAAAAACTCGGCATCACAGCGGTTGAACTCATGCCTGTTGCCGAATTCAACGAGAATGAAAATATTTGTGTTGACCCTGAAACAGGCGAAAATCTAAAAAACCTCTGGGGCTACAGTACGCTCGGTTTTTTTGCGCCCAAGGCATCGTATGCGGTCAACGGCGCCAACGGCAATCAGGTGCGTGAGTTCAAGGAGATGGTAAAGGCCCTGCATAAGGCAGGTATTGAGGTCATTCTTGACGTGGTGTTCAACCATACGGCGGAAGGACGATCAAACGGGCCGGTTTTCAGCTTCCGCGGACTGGACAACACCATCTATTATCTGCTCGATCCCGAGACAAAAGAATATCTCAACTTTACCGGCTGCGGCAATACGATGAACTGCAACCATCCCATTGTCCGCCACCTGATCCTCGACTGTCTCCGTTACTGGGTCATCAACATGCATGTGGACGGCTTCCGCTTTGATCTTGCCTCCATCCTCGGCCGGTCGCAAACCGGAGAGATTTTGAGCAATCCGCCCATGGTGGAAAAGATCGCCGAAGACCCGGTGCTGGCCCACACAAAAATCATTGCCGAGGCATGGGATGCGGCCGGCGTCTATCAGGTTGGGAGTTTTTCCACCAGTATTCGCTGGGCCGAATGGAACGGCAGGTTCCGTGATGATGTCCGCGCCTTCATGTGCGGCCACGAGGATACGACAGCACACCTGGCAACCCGGATAGCCGGCAGCTCCGACCTCTATCAACCGAGCCAACGGCGCCCCACAAACAGCATCAACTTTCTCACCAGCCACGACGGTTTTACCCTCTCTGACCTTGTCAGCTACAACGAAAAGCATAACGAACGAAACGGCGAAGAGAGCCGGGACGGATCAGACCACAATATCAGCTGGAATACAGGTGTTGAGGGCGAAACGGACGATCCGGAGATAAACACCCTGCGGGCACGGCGGATGAGGACCTTTGCGGTTATCCTCTTTCTCTCTCAGGGGGTGCCGATGTTCGTGGCCGGGGAAGAGTTCGGCCGGACCCAGCACGGCAACAACAACACCTGGTGTCAGGACAATCCCATCGGCTGGGTCGACTGGAGCCTGGCACGGAAGAACAGCGATCTGCTCAGGTTCTTTCAACTCCTTATCGCCTTACGGAAAAAACACCCTGTCTTCCGGCGGGAAGAGTTTTTCTCTGAGGCTGAGCAATCGAGCGATCCAGGGATACGGTGGCAGTCAACCGCAACCGGCGAACAGGACTGGTCGCCGCAGTGCAAAACGCTGGCATTTTTCATGGATGGCAGCGTTGTCTCTCAAAAACGGGATGATGATTTTTTCGTGATGCTGAACGCCCATAAAGGACCTAAACAGTTCGGCATCCCAAACCCGCCTCAGGAACGTCAATGGAAAAGGATCATCGATACTGCGGCCGCCGCGCCCTATGACATCATCCCTGAAAACAAGGCCGCATTTGCACAAGAACGGGACATAAATGTCGCGTCCATGGCTGCGGTTGTCCTTATTTCAAAACCACTGGACACATGATGCAGAACACAAAACTTCTTCTGGTTGGGGATTCGCTGATCGAATTCTTTAACTGGCAGGCCCGCTTCCCAAACCACATCGTTTTAAACCGCGGCCGTGCAGGAGAAACGGTCCAGGGGCTTCTTTCACGGATGCCGCATCTTTCGGCGGAAGATATCCCGCCGGATCTGGTTATGATCATGACCGGCACGAACAATCTTGCAATGGATGACCTCTTCTTTCTTCCTGATTACGAAAAGATCATCGATACCTTTCAGGCCGCATATCCCGCAGCGAAAATTATCGTCACCAGTCTGCTGCCGGTGAAATTCCCCTGGCAGGCAGAAGACACTGCCTCACGACTCAACACATCCATAAAGCAGCTTGCGGAAAGGAAACAGGCGGATGTCCTCGACCTCTATCCTCTTTTTCTGAACGCGGACGGCAATCCGAACAGCACACTCTTTCTTGACGACGGGGTGCATCTGAGTGACCAGGGCTACGGTGTATGGGCCGAAGCATTTGCTAAAATACTGTAAGCTCTTACAGGCTCGCTTATATTGCATCCACGATCTTATTAAAGGTTGCGCTGGGACGCATGGCCTGTGCTGTCTTTTCCCGATCAGACCGGTAATAACCGCCAATATCCACTGGTTGTCCCTGGGCTGCATTCAGTTCGCCAATGATCTTTGCCTCATTATCGGAAAGGTCCCGGGCAACGTGGACAAACCGGGCCTGCAGGTCGCTGTCAACGCTCTGCTCAGCCAGGCTTTGCGCCCAATAGAGCGCGAGATAAAAATGGCTTCCCCGGGTATCCAGCTCATTCACCTTACGGGAAGGAGACTTCTCGTTTTCCAGAAACGTGCCTATTGCCTGATCAAGCGTTGTGGCAAAAAGTTCCGCCTTTTCAATCTTAAATGTACTCTTTATATGCTCGAATGCCGGCACCAGGGCGCAAAATTCACCCAGAGAATCCCAACGCAGATGTCCTTCTTTTAAAAACTGCTGGACATGCTTGGGCGCTGAACCGCCTGCTCCTGTCTCAAACAGTCCGCCGCCATTCATAAGCGGCACGATGGAAAGCATTTTCGCGCTGGTGCCGAGTTCAAGAATAGGGAACAGGTCTGTGAGATAATCACGCAACACATTGCCGGTAACGGAAATAGTATCTTCACCCTTTCTGATTCTTGCAAGCGAGAACCGCATCGCATCGTTCGGCGGCATGATGCGGATATCCAAACCAGTCGTATCATGATCCGGCAGATATTCATTCACTTTTGCAATAATCTCGGCATCGTGTCCGCGATTTTCATCGAGCCAGAAAATTGCAGGCGTGCCGGTTGCTTTTGCGCGATTGACAGCAAGCTTGACCCAGTCCCGAATCGGCGCATCTTTTGTCTGACACGATCTGAAGATATCTCCTCTTTCCACAGGCTGCGACAGCAGGGTCTCTCCGGAAGCAGCATCAACAACGCGAATCGTTCCATTGCCAGGCGCTTCGAATGTTTTGTCGTGCGAACCGTACTCCTCTGCCTTTTGCGCCATCAGACCAACATTTGAGACACTTCCCATGGTTGCGGGATCAAAGGCGCCTTTGTTTTGACAATCTGCAACAACTTCCTGATAAATTGTTGCATAACACCTGTCAGGCACCATAGCGATTGTATCGTGAAGCGCATCGTCAGGCCCCCACATTCTGCCGCCGTCACGGATAAAAACAGGCATGGATGCATCGACAATCACATTGTTGGGAACATGCAGGTTTGTGATGCCTTTGGAAGAGTCCACCATTGCAAGTTCACACTGTGTCGTGTACACAGCCTGAATGTCTGCTTCAATTTCCGCCCGTTTCGCTTCCGGCAGGCCCTCGATTCTGGCATACACATCAGCCAGACCATTATTGAGATTCACTCCCAGCTCTTTCATGACAGCGGCATGCTTTTCAAAGACATCCTTATAGAACTCCGAGACGCAATGCCCAAACATGATCGGGTCGGACACCTTCATCATGGTAGCTTTGAGGTGGAGCGACAACAGCACGCCATCATTCTTCGCCGCCTCGATCTGCTCTGCAAAGAATGTGCGCAACGCACGGACATGCATGACTGATGTATCAATGACTTCACCTTCCAATAAAGGTGTCGTCTCTTTGAGGATTGTTATACTTCCATCATCGGCAACGCACTCAATCCTTACATCGCACGCGTTTTTGACAGTCACGGATTTTTCACTGCCGTAGAAATCTCCATCTGTCATATGCGCTACACGTGACGTGGAATCGCCAGGCCACTCTTTCATCATTCTGTGCGGGTTCTTCCGCCCAAACTGTTTGACGGAAGCTGCCGCCCTTCTGTCAGAGTTTCCTTCTCTTAAAACCGGATTCACAGCGCTTCCCAAAACTTTCGCAAACCGTGCATGCAGTTCTTTCTCAGCCTCGGTTTTCGGCTCCTCTGGATAGTCAGGAATTTCATAACCCTTG
>DAOVSZ010000280.1 GCA_030627725.1 Desulfobulbaceae bacterium | reverse complement strand
CCACGGCAACCACCTGCCCCCGTTTTTTCTCCCAGTGGGGAGAAGAGTACGAAGACCGGCACAACCCGCGGGCCAATGGTTCAATCCACTCCTGTTTGATGGAAGATACCGTGCGGGCGTAGAGCTTTGAGGTCTCCACAAGTTCCGCTGCCATGATCCACTGCCCGGCCCTGTTATATTGCCCTGAACCGGGAAAAACCACCATCTCCTTGCCCTGACCGCCCTGATAGATATTTTTTGCCTTTTTCAGCCCGATATTCCGCAGACTTCCGCTCAAGATTGCCTGATGCACCGCATCATAGCCTGCCTCTTCACGGTTGAACGAGAACCCGCCTTCCTCCTTGAAGACGGAACGTATCTGTTCATGGATATCGTGCCATTCCCGCATCCTCTGGTAGGAGAGGAAATTCTGCCTGCAGAACTTCCGAACCTTTGCAATGCTCATGCGCTCTGGAGGGACATTATTATGCTTCTTCCAGATATTCAATAAGCTAAAAAAGTCGGAACGTTCATCAACAAAACGGGCATGGGCCGCATCCGCCTGACCCTCCTTTTCAGCCGGCCGCACCCGCGGGTCCTGGATACTCAAGGCAGCAGCGATGACAGCAACCTCTGTAAGCGCGTTTTTGTCCCTGGCCTCTATGATCATCCGGGAAATCCGCGGATCAAGCGGCAGTCTTGCCATGATCCTGCCGATTTCGGTAAGCCGCATGGAATCCGGCGAACGCCCAGGCCTCACCGCATCCAGCTCCTGCAAGAGGGCATATCCGTCATTCACCGCCCTCTTTGACGGCGGGTCCAGAAAAGGAAAATCGACCGGGTTCCCCAGTTTCAGGGAAATCATCCGCAGGATGACCTCAGCCAGATTGGAGCGCTGAATCTCAGGCTGTGTAAACTCGGGCCTGCCCTCATAGTCATCCTCGCTAAAGAGGCGAACACAGACACCCGGACCGACCCTGCCGCACCTTCCTTTCCGCTGCTCACAGCCGGCACGCGACACCCTGACAATCGGCAGCTTCATGGTGCGCGCCCGCACATTGTAGCTCGAGACCCGGGCACGCCCGGTGTCCACAACATACCTGATCCCGGGCACCGTGATCGAGGTCTCGGCAACATTGGTCGCAACCACAACCTTATTGCCTTTGACCGGTTTGAAAATCCGGCTCTGGTCAGCAGCGGACAGCCGTCCGAAGAGCGGCAGGACAACGGTTTTCCCCCACCCTTTTTCCTCTTTTTTCATCACTTGGTTAAGCCCCTCGACAGTTTCCATGATGTCCCGCTCAGTCGGCATGAAGACGAGGGCGTCCCCGGCCCTTTCATTCTTCCTGAGATCTTTTACAGCGTTTATTGCCTGCTCCACATAACTGACGTCGTCCTCTTCTTCCTCCTCTATCGGTTGATACCGGACCTCAATAGGATAGGCGCGCCCGGAGACCTCAACAACAGGCGCTCCGCCAAAACACTTTGCAAATTTTTCCGTGTCGATAGTAGCTGAGGTGATAAGGACCTTCAAATCCTTTCTTCTCTGCAGCAGGTGTTGTAACAGTCCGATCAAAAAATCGATATTCAGGCTTCTCTCGTGGGCCTCGTCAACAATAATCGTATCATAGGCGCGAAGCGATCGGTCACCTTGCGTTTCAGCAAGCAGAATGCCGTCGGTCATGAACCGGATCCGGTTCGTTTTCCTTGTCCGGTCGCAAAACCGAATCTTATAGCCGACAAGAGATTCTCCTTCTTCTCCCAACTCCTGCGCCACCCGTCCGGCAACAGAGATCGCAGCTATTCTTCGCGGCTGGGTGCAGCCGATAATCCCTTTTTTCCCTCGTCCGGCCTCAAGACACATCTTCGGAAGCTGGGTCGTTTTGCCGGAACCGGTATCCCCGGCAACTATCACAACCGGATTCCGGGTAATGGCATTGACGATCTCATCACGGTGCTGCGTTATGGGAAGATTTTCCGGATAATTAATTTTATTGATAATTTTCATTCTTTTGGAGTAAGATAAAAAGATTGATACGAAGTACAGAGAATAGTTAAGTTTTTCCTGATCAGAACGATAATAAAACTAAATAGCCTGTATCATACCTGTTGGTCCATATGAGATGACCAACGAAAAATTCTCCCATACACACGAACAAATGGCGACAAAACCAAAAAAAACAATACATCGAGGCCAGCCGACCACTGGGAAGACACACGACCCGGGGAGCAACAGTAATAAGGAAGAGAGCACAAAAGGGAGCAAACGCATGACTGATGAATTAGAAAACATTGAAACAGCCATTGAAGCATCTCAAAAATCCGTTGTCTCCAGAGAAAAAGAAGTCGGAGAGAGCGCTGAACATGTTGATGGACCGGTCGGACTTGACATCGGCACAAGTCATATTGTCATGGCCCAGAACAAGGGCAAGACTATCAATACGGTCAAACAACTCAACGCTTTTTTCACCATCCCCTCTTCAAAATTCACCAAAAAGATCCTTGTTGAAAATGATGTAACATTTTTTGTAAAAGATGACCTCTTTTACATCCTTGGGTATTCGGCCCAGAACTTTGCCAATATGTTCAACACCAATACCAGAAGGACAATGGAAAAGGGACTCTTATGCGCCAAAGAGGACGAAGGAGTCAATGTCCTTCAGGCCCTGATCAATACCCTGATCAAAAAAAGCAAAAAACAGGGCGAGGTCATCTGCTTCAGCATGCCGGGCGAACCCCTGGACGGCCCGAATTCCGTCATCTATCATGAATCCATTATCAATATGTACCTTACAAGCCTCGGCTACAACCCGGTCTCCATCAACGAGGGGCTGGCCACGGTCATGTCGGAACTGGCAAACGACAATTTCACCGGTATCGGCATCAGTATGGGCGGCGGCATGTGCAACATCTGCCTGTCCTATCTCTCTGTGCCGGTCATCACCTACAGCATCCAGAAAGGCGGAGACTACATCGACAACATGGTCGGTGTTTCCGTCGGCGAACCGGCAACCACGGTAAAGGTGGTCAAGGAAGGTGGCTTCGACCTGTCCAAACCGCCGAAAGACCGGGTGGAGACAGCGCTCGGCATCTACTATGAGGACCTTGTGCACAGCCTTCTGCAGAGCCTGGAAGATGTCCTGATCTCAACCGACAAGATCCCGAAAATATCAAAAGCGATCCCTCTGGTCTTAAGCGGCGGCACGGTCCTGCCCACAGGATTCAAGACCCTGTTTGAAAAGACCATGGATACCGTAGAACTGCCGATTGCGATCTCAGAGGTCCGTATCGCTCAGGACCCATTGAATACAACCGCCAAAGGCGCCATGGTTCTGGCCCTTTCAGAAGAAATCTGATTCATCTCGTCACGTCAAAGTAAAAAAAGCCCGGAGAAAGTCACTCCCGGGCTTTTTTATTTCTGCATGAACATAAATTCGGTTGCCCCTCCGGTCATTTCTTCCGTTTAAACGTCGAGAGATCGGAACGAACGGGAGAAGGGACCTTTTCTCCATCGAGAATTCTGCGCATTTGCCGATACTCCCGGGTGGCCACCTGCAACTCCCAGCGGACGGAATCCTTTTCAGCCAACGATGCCGCCTCCAGTTTTTTCTCAAGACGGCCCACCTTCTGCTGCGCCTTATACACCTCTAACGCAATTGCCCTAATTGACATACCAACTCCCTGCCTCACAGGAAAACGCCCTGTTATTCCATTCCATATTCGTAACTATTCAGGTGTTGCACTATACACCATTCAGTTTTATTTTGAACAGCAATGTCTTTGAATACTTCTTTTCGTAATACGCCGCAATAACCCATTCAAAGAGCTTCAACAACAAAAAGGAGAAGATAGTATGTCAAAAAATCTCATTTTCTGTTTCGACGGCACCTGTAACGACCCTGAAGATGCAGCCCAGGAAGAAACGCGCACTGGTGGAGCCAAAGATAGCAGCATCACAAATGTATTGAAGCTTCATCTGCTCTTGGGCGGTGACTTCAAAAAGGTGGTCATTCCCCCTGACAACACACAAAAAAGTCTGT
>DAOVSZ010000304.1 GCA_030627725.1 Desulfobulbaceae bacterium | reverse complement strand
GCAATGGAAGGACAACTCTGAACGAATCGAGTCGAAACTTTCCTATGTGAAGCTGTTTGAGCCTTGGGGGTGGATTATCGGGACAGGGGTATATGTCGATGACGTGGATCGTGAAATAGCAGCGATATCCCGGAAGATAATCTATATCTCGGTCTCGATTCTTATACTTATAGCCTTCTTGGCAATTTATATTATCCGTCATGGTCTCACCGAGACAGCCAGACGGAGAGTGGCGGAAAAGGAAGTCAAAAAATATCACGATCAGCTGGAGGAGCTTGTTGGGGAACGTACTGCGGCGCTTCATGAGGCCTTGGCCGAGGTCAAGAAGTTGAGCGGTTTCCTGCCTATTTGCGCTTCATGCAAAAAGATACGGGACGATAAAGGCTACTGGAACCAGATTGAGACGTATATTCAGGCCCATTCCGAGGCAGAGTTTTCTCATGGGATATGCCCTGATTGCGCCGAGAGGCTCTATCCTGATTATTTTAAGAAGAACGAGAAATGAAAGATGACAACCTCGCAATAAGCAATAAACGGTTAACGCGTCCGTCTCGTGCTGTTTGCGAGACCGACAAACATCGACGGATCATAGTGGTTGGCGGAGGCGCGGCCGGTCTTCTGGCGGCCGGGCAGGCGGCCGAGGCCGGGGCTCGGACTTTTTTGTTTGAGAAGATGAAGCGTTGCGGCCGTAAACTCTCTCTTACAGGAAAAGGCCGTTGTAATATAACAAATATTGCTGAGATGAATGATTTTATCGCTCATTTCGGGAAGACGGGTTCTTTTCTGCGCCAGGCCTTTTTTCAGTTTTTCAATACCGACCTGATGGTCCATCTTGAAGGGCTCGGACTTGATCTGGTTACGGAGAGAGGGGGGCGGGTTTTTCCTGCCGGCGGCAAGGCGTCTGATGTCCTGGATGTTCTCCTTACGTGGGTGAAGCGGTCCGGGGTTGAAATCAGGTATTCGATGGCTGTTGACGAGCTGGTGATACGATCCGGGAAGATTACGGGCGTTGTCGCAGGGGGAGAGACGTTTTTTTGTGATGCGGTTATACTTACAACCGGCGGCGCTTCGTATCCTGCAACAGGCTCAACCGGAGACGGTTATCGCCTGGCAGAGTCTGCCGGACACGGCCTGACACTGATCCGCCCGGCGCTGGCGCCGCTTGAAATCGCTGGTGATTTTTGCGCCGCCATGGACGGGCTGAGTTTGAGAAACGTCAAGGTCGCTCTTTTGATAAACGGGAAAAAGCGCAGACAGGCCTTTGGCGAGATGGCCTTTACATCGTTTGGAGTGACCGGTCCGGTTATCCTCTCAATAAGCGGCGATGCCGTGGACGCTCTCATGGCGGGACACAAGGTGGGTCTGACAATAGACCTGAAACCTGCCCTGGATGAGAAGAAACTCGATGGCCGGCTTCTTCGTGATATTGCGGCGCGAGGGAAAGAAGAGGTGCAAAGCATGCTGCGAGGGCTCTTGCCGCGCGAGATGGTTCCGGTCTGTCTTGAACTTACAGGGATACCGGCGGAGCATCCGGTGAACGCTCTCTCGGCAAAGGCCCGGCGGCGTCTGCGGGTCTGGTTGAAGGACTTTCGCTTCGA
The DNA here is from genome assembly GCA_030627725.1 of Desulfobulbaceae bacterium. GTDB lineage: Bacteria > Desulfobacterota > Desulfobulbia > Desulfobulbales > DAOVSZ01 > DAOVSZ01. The sequence continues at coordinate 1,724 of DAOVSZ010000304.1, read as the reverse complement.
AGTGACTGGTCATCGTCCTTTTTCAGAAGCGATTATTACTGCAGGCGGTGTAGAGACGCGGGAGGTTGATCCGAGGACAATGGAGTCGCGCAGGACAAAAGGGCTTTTCTTTGCCGGCGAACTCCTTGATATCCATGCCGATACCGGCGGTTACAACCTGCAGGCTGCATTTTCAACCGGTTGGCTTGCAGGACGTTCCGCCGCGCTTGGAGCGTAACTGTTCAGCAGCACCCCATCCGCTCATTCGCTGCGCTCACCAGCTGCACGCGATCAGACTGGCTCACATAGGCCAACTATCGGAGTCTTCGCTTTGCTCCGCTTACCTGTTCTCCAGCCTGCTGGAGTTTATGCCCGGATGGGTGCACATCTGGGGCACTGCTGAACAGTTACAGCATGGAGTTTAGGCTAATTAGCCATACCTGAATAGTTATCTTGGAGCAGGACAATGTTAAAGATATCCGACCGGGTTTCTATTCCGGACAGTGAGATTGAGATCAGCGCTATTCGCGCCCAGGGGGCAGGGGGGCAGAATGTCAACAAGGTCTCCACTGCCGTGCACCTGCGTTTTGATATTGCGGCTTCGTCGCTGCCGGATTTTTATAAGGAGCGGCTTTGCAGGCAGCATGACCGCCGGATCACCAAAGAGGGTGTCGTTGTTATCAAGGCCCAGCGCTGCCGGACCCAGGAAGGCAACAGGGAAGATGCGCTGAAGCGGCTAAAGGCGCTCCTGCAGAGCGTGGCAAAAACGCCCAAAAAAAGAAAAGTCACCAGGCCGACCAGAAGTTCTCGGAAAAAACGCCTGGATGGCAAGACGAAGCGGGGGAAGATAAAGAGCCTGCGGGGAAAGGTAGATATATAAGGAGTTCAGCTTTCTGGACTCTTCTTGACAATCTTTGAAAAGATTGTATATTACCGTATTCTGTTTTGGGCGGACATAGCTCAGTTGGTAGAGTACAAGCTTCCCAAGCTTGGTGTCGCGGGTTCGACCCCCGTTGTCCGCTCCAGAGTTCATGCGTAACTGCCGGCTGTTCTGGTCGGCGGATGAGTTTTTTACGGATTCAGGAAGGCCTTGAGCCTGAATTTGTGAGAAGAGGGTCTTGGCTGTATCGGAGACTCTGCGATAAATAAAGACAGCAACGGAAGCTGTCTTGCATTGATAAAGTGGGCACTTGGCCCGCTTTTTTTTATTTTGGCTGCGGAATTTCTGCTGGAAAGAATCCAGCGGGTTATCAATGGATTCGCTCAGAAATAAATTCTACGAAGTTATTTTTGAGCGAATTTTAAGGGCGGGATGAAGGAATTGAGTCATGCAGGCCAGTCAACACTTCTTGAGCGGCTTTCGGAGCGGATCGAGCCGATCTGTATTGATTGCGGCCTTGAGTTGGTTGAGGTGCAGTTCAGGAGGGAATCGAGCGGGCAGGTCCTGCGGGTGATAATCGATGGCCCTGCAGGCATCGGGATTGATGATTGCGCCCGGGTGAGCAGGGAATTAAGTTACCTGTTTGATGTCGAAGATATTATTGAACAGGCCTATCATCTTGAGGTTTCGTCTCCGGGGCTTGACAGGCCATTGAAGAATGAAAGGGATTTTGCTCGGAACAAGGGCCGCAAGGTGGAAATCACCATGCATGAAAAGTCTGAGCCTGTGAAAGGAATCGTGAAAGGTTTTGAGGGAGAGCATGTGGTCCTGGAAACGGATGATGATGAGATACGGATCCCCTTGG
>DAOVSZ010000046.1 GCA_030627725.1 Desulfobulbaceae bacterium | reverse complement strand
ATTGCCCTTGACGCGTTAGAAGATCTCATTACTGCTGTTACCGACAACACGGACCGGACCGCTGCCCTGGAGAAACTGACCGGACTTGTCAGAAAGGACCTGGCCCTCCGGACACGGGCACTGAATGATTCCGCCCTGCCGGAAGCGTATGAATTCTTTATCTTCGGCAGGCCCCTTTTCAAACAGTTGGAACCCTTTGGGATAACTGCATTAGAAGAAAACGGCGAGGTCCATCTATGTGTTCAAGAAGAATAAGCGCTCTAAGAAAATTCACAAATTAGGCGAAGTGATCATACCCCTGAAAACTGATATCAATTGTCTGGTCCGCAGTGCGAAGAAAAACACCCTGGCCGGGAGAGATTTTGCCGATGCAATAAATCTCCTGATTCAGTTCTTTCATGATCTGACGCGTGAGAAGCTCACTCTTATCGGATGAGGCGGTGAAAAGAAGCTTGTAATCCTCACCGCCTCGAAGAGCCAGATCAAGGGGCGAGACTTGAAGAAAATCAGCAGCATCCCGTGCAGCATCGGAAATCGGCAGTTGGGATGCGTCTATCTCTGCGGCGACATTGCTGGCCTGACAGAGGTGAGCAAGATCTGTTGCCAGACCGTCGGAGAGATCCATCATTGCATGCACCTGACCGGTCGAGGACAGCAGTCTGCCGAGATTTACCTGCGGCTCCGGGTCAAGATGCGCATTAACGAGTTGCTGAAACCTCCCATTGTTGTCCTCCGGGATTTTACGACGGCAGAGTAAAAGTCCTGCAGCAGCCTCTCCGAGCGGTCCTCCGACCCAGACCAAATCATCTTCTCTCGCCGATGACCTGTAGATGACACTGTTCTGTTCAGCCTCTCCGACAACCGTCACCGAAAGAATGATACCTTCCGGGCTTTTTACCGTATCCCCGCCGACAAGAGAGACACCATGAGCCTGCAACATCTCGTGAAATCCCTTGAAAAATTCATCAAGCCATTTGCCCTCAACAGATTCCGGCAGAGCAAGTGACAAAAGTGCAAAACTGGGGATTCCACCCATTGCGGCAATATCGCTTAAATTCACTGCCGCAGCCTTTCTGCCGAGCTTCTCCGGCGGGTGCCAGGAAAGGTCAAAATGAACTGAATCTACAAGCGTATCCGTAGTAATCAGCCCCGCCTTTGAACCTGACATCAAAAACACGGCGCAATCATCACCAATCCCCTTGATAACATCTTGCCCTGGAAGAGGAAATCGGTCACGAATCCGATTAATGAGGTTAATTTCAGAGAATTTTTCCGGTGTCATGGCGAAATATTTCAGCTTAAAAATGGTCACCGCAGCAAGTCTGCAGCAGCCTCTCCAGCCTTTCAGTTCCAAATTCTTCCGGATAATGCTTTGGCAGGTAGGCGGTGAGATATGCATGGACCTCCTGCACCGACTTGAAGAGCAGAATACGGCTGGCCAGCGACTCAACTTCTTCGGCAGTGCTTTTCCGTATCATACGTTTTATATAAGGAATAGCAAGCGGATGCATGCTCAGGCCATCAAGGCCGAGACCAAGCAGAATCGGCAGATAAAGGGTGTCACCTGCCATCTCTCCGCAGATTTTTACTTCGATACCGGCGTCATGACCAGCATCCACCACTTGCTTGATCATACGAAGCACTGCCGGATTAAGAGGTTCGTACAGATGGGCGACATGCCTGTTCCCCCTGTCTACCGCCAGAGCATACTGAATCAGATCATTGGTGCCGATACTGAAAAAATCAACCTCCCTCGCCATATGGTCCGCGAGGACAACAGCGCTTGGGACCTCGACCATTATCCCTAATTTCAGATCATCGTCAAAAGGCAGACCGTCACGAAGAAGATCTTCAGCAGCACGGATCACCGCCTCTTTTACCCTTCTGATCTCACACATCGAGGTAATCATCGGGAACATGATCTGCAATTTCCCATACGCACTGGCCCGCAACAGCGCACGAAGCTGTACCGAGAACATTTCACGCTCTTTAAGGGAGAGTCGTATGGCACGCAATCCCAGGGCCGGGTTCTTCTCGTCAGGAAGCGTTATGGCCGGCCCGCTTTTGTCGCCACCGATATCAAGAGTCCTGATAGTGACCGGCAAAGGGGACATTTTTGTCAAAAGTTCACGGTACCACTCAAAAAGGGTCTCCTCATCAGGCTTATCACGGCGACTGATGTAATAATATTCGCTCCGGAAAAGACCGATGCCGCCGGCGCCATACTGCAACGCCTGTCCCATCTCGCCAACCATCTCGATATTTGCCTCAACCTGGACGCGCAGACCATCAATTGTCTCGGCCGGCAAATGGGCATAAAACGCTATCTGTTCGGTATATCGGAGGTGCTGACGTTGATATTCCTGATACTTTTCACAAAGTTCTCTGGAAGGATTAAGAACTATACGGCCCGAATTTGCATCAAGGACAATCTCATCCCCATTCACAGCCGTTTGCGTCACATCATCCACTCCCATCACTGCCGGAATGCCTAAGGTTCGGGCAACAATAGCTGTATGGGAGGTCCTGCCTCCGGTTTCGGTCACAAAGCCAATGATCCTGTCCGGATTCATCCGGATAGTATCTTCAGGAGAAAGGTCCCTGACCACAACAATAACGTTTTCCGTGATATCGGCAAAAGGATCATTCTCATCCCCGGCCAAAAGCCGAAAAACCCTCTGGGACACCTGCTCAACGTCAAGAAACCGTTCTCGGAGGTACTGATCGTCAATACTGCTGAAAATATTTCTGGCACGATCCAGGGACTTTTCAAAGGCCCACTCTGCGTTTACTCCTTCTTTTTCAATTATATCCAGGGTGCTGTTATAGATCATGCCGTCTTTAAGCATGAGAATGTGGCTGTCAATGATAGACACATAATCATTAAGCCGATCGGCGAACTGGTCCCGGATTTCCGCCAGCTGATCTTCCGCAGTTCCAACCGCCCGTTTGAATCGCCGGACTTCCTCTTCCAGTTTATCTTGCGAAAGGTAGAGATGCCTTCCATTCCTGCCCGGGTCATCGACAAGAAAAACCTTGCCTATAACGACACCCGGAGAGACAGCAATGCCAAACAGTGTATTCGGAGAAACATGTATCTGATTTTCCACCGCCACCATTACTCCTCACCGAATTTACCGTTGATCAACTCTTCTATAGCAGCCAGGGCTGCATCCGCATCCGTTCCCCGTGCCCTGATAATCAACGGAGTCCCTTTGGTGCATGCCATGGACATGACATCCAGGATACTCTTACAGTCAACATCAACATCATCACGAATAAGCCGGATATCGGACTCATAGCCCTTCGCAGTCTGGACCAGTTGGGCGGAAGCACGGCCATGGAGGCCGAACTTGTTGCGGACGCGAAATTCTTTCTCAACAATATTCATATGTTGAAGATTATTTTATATTTTACAGGTTTCAGCCGATACGATGTACAAGACCGGAGGAAATGTCATGAAGACTGTTTGCTGTGTATGTCAAAAAACAAAATATCGGAACAGATGGGTCAAAGAGATGCATCTTGATCTGAAAACCTCTCATGGTTACTGCCCGCAGTGTTTCAACAAAACCATGAAGGAAATTGATCATTACTTCGACCTACAGGACTCCAAGCTGGCAGCATAAAAACAGACCGGCTACGGAATCATTTTATGACCCGCAACACACCCTTCTTCCCCTTTGGAGAGGGCGCATCCGGCTTTTTCCCTGTAAAACCAAAATCGACCGCCTGGATAAATCGACTGTCACCACCCATTGTAAAGATCTCCTGACCTGTAAACTGCGACATCCGCAATGTCCATACAACTTTCTGAGGTGGAACGGAAAGGGCGTGCAAAGTAACGTGCCACCACTCTTCACGCTTGACAGTGTCCCTCTCAATCCCTGTAACAAGGGCATAAAATACCGACTCCGGACTGTCAGTTGCAATGAGGACGATATCCCCTTCAACCGTGGTATCTTTAAAGCGGATGATCTTCCGCAACTCTTCAACATTCTTTTCCATAATCTTCACAAAATTCAATTTTGTCGCCAACGCTGAAAACGTTCTCTGATCCGGCCCAGCCCATTTTCAAGGAAATTGACCGTCACACCGTGCAGAGGGGTAAATAACGCCCAGCCGACTGCGGTCAGAAAGATAAACCCGCCCCCCACCACATCATCCGTCATCCAGTGCCCTCCTCCAACCAATCGTGGCAGAGAAAAAACAACTGAGAGGAGAAGACCGGCAAGTCCATATTGTATGCCGCCATAGTACCACATGAAAGCTGCAAACAGAAAAAGGATTGTGGCGTGGTCCCCTGGGAAACTGACGGAAGAGGCGTCCTTGAGCGGAATATCAGGAAAAAGTTCGGAAAGACGTATACTGTGTTCCAGGACAAGGGTTGGGCTTAACCTATCAATACTGCAGAATATTTCGCTTAAGGCAACCGTAGTCAGCCCGGAATAGACAACCATGAAGATGCCGACAGCAACCCGCCGTTGCACCCCTTCTATATTACCGGCAAAGAGGAAATGAAAAAACACCCCAAGCATACACATGGCAGGCACAAGATCAAAAAACCGGTTGTTGGCAACGGCCCAGAAAAATTGCCAGGACCTTCCATCCTGCAGGCTCCCGTTCAAAAAATAAAAAACAGCGTTATCAAGCCGGTCCCATACCCCCCGAAACGGACCTCCAAGCCAGGAAGCATAGAGCAGTATTGCCGACAACTGGCAAATAAAAAGCTGGCTCACACGCCAGGTATATTCTTTTTTTATCATTAATCAAATCAAACGGTTGCGTCGAATATCACCTTGACATGGACTTGAGAGCGGCGTAGCGGCGTTTACTCATTCCGGCCCGGCCGGAATAAGGTAGGTTACCCGTTTTCACTCAACTGTCAACAGGAACTTGATTCCTGTTGTCATTTCAAAGAATAACCTGTTAACATGCGGTACACTTTTTTTTTTGAGAAAAAAGGAACCTTTCAATATCTCACTCTGTCTTATCATAAACAAGCGCAAACATGAGCATCAAGCCTTCTACCATCTCGCATACGGCTTCAAAACAGGATAATGAACTGGTAGAGGCTGTTCTTGGCGGCGACAAACAGGCTTTTAACCAACTGGTGCATCGGTATCAGTCAGGGATCTATAACCTGACCCTTAACTACCTGAAACAGTCCGAGGAGGCGCTGGACCTTACGCAGGACATCTTTGTAACAGCGTATCGTTCACTGGGAAGCCTCAAAGATGTCAAAAAATTTAAACCATGGTTGTACCAGATCGCAGTCAATCAATGCCGCAACAGGTACCGAAAGTTAAAAAGAAGGGGGTTCTTTTCTTCTCAATCCATTGACGATCCGGACTGTTACCTCCAGTTGACAGCTGAAGACAACCCGGAAGAAAATGTCCTGAAAAAGAACCTGATCGGAATTATGCAATCAACAATTTCAGCCATGCCGCACCATGAAAAAGAAATTCTGCTGTTACGGGACATTCAGGGGCTCAGTTATGAAGAGGTCAGTAAGACGCTGGACCTGCCGATCGGGACAGTCAAATCTAAACTGAACAGGGCCAGAACCAGCCTGAAGAATCGTTTAAAAAAATATATTTGATGCTCTTATGAAGTGTACAGACTGCCAGAACCTTTTTACAGATTACCTCTCCGGAGAAATCAGACCTGAAACGAAGCAACAGGTTGCGTCCCACCTTGCCTCTTGTGATTCCTGCATACGGGAATGGGATTATTTCCAAAAAACCGTCCGTCTGCTGGAAGCGGTACAACCTTCGCCGGTGCCGGGCGCCCTTATCCCCGGCATCCATGAGAAACTTGATCGGAGAGAGCAGGCCGGTCCGCTCTCGAGACTCCTGCTATGGCTGCAGGAAACTGATTTTTCAATGTCACTGCCGGTCGCAACCGCTACAATTGCAATCGCTTTTCTGACCATGACCCTGATCAAACACTTTCCCCTGCAGCAATTTTTCCCTGGAGAGACCCCACAGGACGCACAGTCTATTGCCGCCGGAAAGCAGCAGGACCGGGCTGCCCGACCAGGACCGACAGTTCAGGCCGCCCCGGCGTTTAAAATAAACTCCAATGAAATACATCATGTTACCACAGGGAAAGACCTCGATCCGATTTCATCCGATACGCCGGCAGATATGTTCGCGTCTTTTTTGACTCAAAACCCGCATGCTCACACCACAAAGAGGACTGTTGAATCGGACATCATGATTACTGTTACGCCCTTTTCTCAGGGCCGATATGAAAATCTCTGCCAACAGATTCTCCACAATAACAGCTGGCAGGCAAAGGTCTATAATGACGGCCTCGTCCTTCTCGATATGGCGCCCAACAGGCTGTCTGAACTCCGCCATATCCTGACTCATCATAAAACTGAATTCCACCCTGCCGGAGCCGACAGGCATGCATCGTTCGGCGCCCCCAGGAGAACGATCACGGTCGCTATCCTCCCAAGATAGGGCAATAATAAAAAGTTCATGACAAAAAAAAATCTTTTGGGGGGAACCTTTTATCATAACTCATGTCTCAATTAGTAATACATGCATCACCTTTTTTTCATTTTCATCTTTACCCTCCTCCTCCGGAACCCTTCAAACGGTTCCTTTTGGGCCGCAGATGCCGCAAGCTGATGCGGCCCATCTTTTTTTATCAATAACCCTTGACACATCTTGACTTATAATGAGTATCCTGCATTTATATAAAAATATAGTAACTATTCAGGTCTGACACCAAACGTTAAGGAGTAAACAATGCCGCCCAACATCCTGAACCCGAAGAAAGCCCTCTCTATTCTTCTCTCATTCATCCTGCTGACAATTTCCGGCTTATATTTTGTTTCTACTGCCGAGGCCAGATCATCTGGACCGGAGAGCTTTGCAGATCTGGCGGAAGAACTCGGCCCTATGGTTGTTAATATCTATACAACCAAGGTATTAAAAACTCCTCAAACGCCTTTTATGTTTCCATTCGGCGACCATGAGAATGAACTGCTCAAACGATTCTTCGGTCTTCCTGACCGCCCTAAGCATATGCCGCAGAAGAAGATGAAAAAAACAAGCCTCGGCTCCGGTGTTGTTATGTCGGAAGACGGTTACATTATTACGAACAATCATGTTGTTGAAAAAGCGGATGAAATAAACATCCGCTTTTCGGACAACGAGGAGTATGAGGCGGAAATTATCGGTCTCGACCAGAAAACCGACCTTGCGCTCTTGAAAATCAAACCGAAAAAAAATCTCCCTTATGCTGCGCTCGGTGATTCCGACAAACTCCGTGTCGGTGACTGGGTGATTGCGATCGGCAACCCCTTCGGCTTTGAACAGACCGTTACAGCAGGTATTGTCAGCGCTAAGGGGCGCACGCTGGGCGGCAATGTATACGAAAATTTCATCCAGACCGACGCCTCGATCAACCCCGGCAATTCAGGAGGACCTCTTTTTGACATGAACGGCAGGGTAGTTGGGATCAACACTGCGATCTTCAGCCGCGACGGAGGCAATGTCGGTCTTGGTTTTGCGATCCCTGTAAACATGACAAAGTCAGTGATCAAACAGCTGAAAGAACACGGCAAGGTCACTCGCGGCTGGCTCGGCGTCATGATCCAGCACGTCACGGCTGATCTTGCCAAGCAGTTCGGGCTCGACCGGCCGATCGGCGCCCTGGTCGGTGAGGTTTCTCCTGGGAGCCCGGCAGAAAAAGCGGGGATCCACCCTGGAGATGTTATTGTAGAATTCATGGGCAGAGAGATAACAAAGATGAGCACACTTCCTTCTGTTGTGGCCCAGACAGCAGTCGGCGCCAAGGCCGATCTGGTCCTTATCCGGGATGGAAAGAGAAAGAAACTGACCGTCACAATCGGCAAGCTTGAGGAAGACCAGGTCGCACTTGAGGGAAAAGAAGCTGGCACCAGTCAAAAACTCGGGCTGACCGTGCAGGGAATAACTCCGGAACTTGCCGACTCATTGAATCTTGACGAGACATCAGGACTTATCATCACCAATGTCGAGCAAGGTTCCAGTGCATCTGAAGCAGGTCTGCGCCGTGGCGATATTCTTCTTGAGGTCAACCGAAAACCGGTCTCCGACCTGAAGGAATTCAACAAGGTCATGCGCACATCAAAAAAAGAAAAGAGCGTGCTGATGTTGATCAAACGAAAAAACCACACCAGATTTGCCGTTATTACGAGGGAATAATTGTCGGTCTCGTAAAAAGCACGAGACCGACCATAATTTCTTGACTATTCAGGTGGAGCCAAATACGTGGCCTAAACACCATCCTGTAACTGTTCAGCAGTGCTCCAGATGTGCACAAGCAGACTGGCGAACTATAGCTGGCCTATGTGAACCAGTCTGATCGTGTGCAGATGGGTTGCTGCTGAATAGTTACTTAATTTCTTGACTTCGTTGAACCTTCCATGCAAACATTAAAATTATGACAAACCGGCATCGCATTTTCAATACGTTAACGTTCATTATCCTGGCCTTGCTCGTCACTGCTGCGATATCCGCCTGTGCTTACAGCGACCGGGTGGCGCCGCTCAAGCTTCCCGACGCACTTGACAACATGGTGGTTGCCGGTGACGGCCTCAAGATCGGCGCCATAGCATTTACGGATCAAAAGCAGGGAGAGGAGACGTTCGGGTTTGATGTCAGGGCCGCCGGCCTGATGCCGGTCCAGGTCACTTTTCAGAATGACGGCACACAGACCGCGAAAGTGCTTCCGGAACAGACCTTTCTCGTGGATATCGAAAACAATGCCTGGCCGGTCATTTCCCTTGAAAAGGTCTATAAGAGGACAAAAGGACATGTGGAAATCGGCGACACCCTTGCCGGAACAGCAAAGCCCGCTCTCCTGTTGGGTATTGCCGGCGCAGTCGCAGGGCTTGCGGTTGGAATTGTCACCGGTGACAACATCGGTGAAGCAATGGGGGCTGGAGCGGCAATCGGCGGCGCTGCCGGCGCCATTGCCGGCGGGGCGGAACGTTATGCCACGGCACGGGAAAGGATCAGAGATGATCTGGCGGAAAAAAGACTGAAGAACAGCGCCATCCTCCCGGGACAGATCGCCTACGGCACCCTCTTCTTTCCCGGTCTTCCGGAAGAGGCCAAGGCCCCGGTTGAACTCAGAATGACGGTCCGGATCGGCAACGTGCCGCAGGTTGTGGTGCTCTCCCTGCGATGAAAAAGTATCAGGGCTGACCGATAGCGCTCACCCGCCCATCCGCCCGTCTCACCTCATCAACAAGCCGTTCGATCTTAGAGACGTCCTTTATTCCAGGTTCCAGTTCCACCCCGGAACTCACATCAACAGCAAAGGGCCTGACCACCTGGATCGCTTCCCCGACATTGTCCGGATTAAGGCCGCCGGCCAGGATGACAGGCCCGGGCGGGCGGACCTTCTCCACTATTTTCCAGTCAAATGTCTTGCCGGTGCCGCCGCCAAGCTTTTCATGATAGGTATCGAGCAGAAAACCTTCTACAACACCGAAGTACTCGCCATAGGGGCCATTCACACCTGTGGCATTCAAACTATCGGGCATCACCCGGAATGTCTTCAGCACCCTTCCGGAAAGAGACTCACAATACTCGGGCGACTCAGCGCCATGAAGCTGGACCACGGTCAGACCGCAGTACTGGGAAATCTCTTCAACCACTTCAACCGGTGCATCCATGAAGACACCTACCGCGTCAACAAAAGGCGGCAGGGCCGCGACAATATCCCGTGCCTTTCCCGGTTCAATGTTTCTCGGGCTTGACGCAACAAAGATAAAACCGAGTGCGTCAACTCCCGCAGTCACAGCCACAGCTGCATCCGAATTATTCGTAATTCCACAAACCTTGATCCGCGTTCTGGCGGTCATGAATAGTTACTCTCCTTTGTAACTATCCAGCAGCACTCCATCTGCACACGATCAGGCCTTCTCGCATAGCCAACTATAGCTCGTCAGCCTGCTTGTGCACATCTGAAGCACTGCTGAATAGTTACAGTAGGTGTTTAGACCACGTAGGCAATGCTACGCTGAATAGTTACTCTCCTTTTTATGCTACTTGCTCAATTCAACTCATTCTGGATTCTGAATTCTGACTCCTGGATTCCAGAAAGTTCAGTTTCTGAGTCCTTTCAACGCATCGACACGCTCGGTGGAACGCATGAGGGTTTCTCCGATCAGGGCCGCGGCTATTCCGGCCTCAGCCATACGACGTATGTCATTATGGTCCCTGATCCCTGACTCGGTCACAACCGGAATCTCGGAAGGGACCAATTTTTTAAGCCGAAAGGTCGTCTCCAGATCCATGGAAAAATCACGCAGATTCCTGTTGTTTATGCCGATAAGCCTGCTTTCCGCTGCCATTGCATTTTCGAGCTCCGGCTCATCATGCACTTCGACCAGCACATCCATCCCCAACTCAAAGGCCATCTGCTGGTAATCCTTCATCTGCTCGACATCGAGAATGGCCGCGATCAAGAGGATGGCGTCCGCCCCGAACACCCGTGCCTCCCGAACCTGTATCTCATGGATAATAAAATCCTTGCGCAGCACCGGCAGATTGACCGCTTTGCGTACAAGCGGGATATAATCGAGTGACCCCTGAAAAAATTTTTCATCTGTCAGAACAGACATGGCCTGGGCGCCGCCCTCCTGATAGCCGATAGCGATCTTAACCGGATCAAAATCAGGACAGATCACGCCCTTTGAAGGAGAGGCCTTCTTGGCCTCGGCAATGATCGCGACCCCTTCATAATCGGCCAAGGCCGAAGAAAAACCGCGCGGCGGCTCCTCTTCCGGTTCACGCTGGGCTATACCCTTTGCCAGCAGTTCCTTCACTTCCAGCTGTTTGTGCGCAACAATCGTATCCAGAATCATCAAGTCCCTTTACAAAAGGCAATCAGGCTCTCAAGCTTTGCCATCGCAGCGCCTGATTGTACTGCCTTGCGGGCAACGGCAACTCCGCCGGAGAGGTCTTCAGCCTTGCCGGCTGCCATCAGAGCGGCGCCTGCATTCAAGAGCGCCATATCGAGCTTCGGGCCGGCATCACCTTTCAGGACCGAGCGCAGCTGCTCAGCTGAACCATCAGCCGTATCAGCGCCCCGGATATCGTCGAGAGAGGCCTCCTGCATGCCGACATCAGACGGCTTTACGATATAGGTTGTCACGCGGCCATCGGCATACTCAGACACCCTGGTGTCACCGGTGACCGTCATCTCGTCCATATTCCCGGCCCCACAGACTACAAGCGCCCTTCCGGCGCCAAGCTTGCCCAGAACATTTGCCAGTTTTTCCGTCAGGTCCGGATCAAAAACTCCCATTACCTGTACATTGGCGCCGGCCGGATTGGTCAACGGCCCAAGGACGTTAAAGATGGTCCTGATTCCTATCTCACGCCTGGGCCCGATCGCGTATTTCATGGCGCCGTGCAGGACCGGTGCGAACATAAAACCGATCCCGACCTCGCTGATGCACTGCCCGACCTTGTCCGGAGAAAGTTCCAGATCAACGCCGAGCGCCTCAAGGACATCTGCGCTGCCGCAATTACTGGTAATGGAACGGTTTCCGTGCTTGGCAACCGTCACTCCGGCGCCGGCGACCACAAAGGCGGCCGTGGTCGAGACATTAAATGTTCCAGAAGCGTCACCGCCGGTCCCGCAAGTATCAACCAGAATCCCGTCGCTTGAGGAAGCGGTTATCTTCGTCGCCTTCTCCCGCATGACCATGGCAGCGCATGTTATCTCATCTATGGTCTCACCCTTCATCCTGAGAGCGGTTATAAACGCGCCGATCTGGGCAGGAGTGGTTTCACCTGTCATGATCTCGTTCATGGCCCCGACCATCTCTTTCTCATCAAGGTCCATGCCGCTCACGACCTTGCCAATGGCT
>DAOVSZ010000266.1 GCA_030627725.1 Desulfobulbaceae bacterium | reverse complement strand
GACGGACGCGTTAACCGTCTCTATCTTATTGAAATCATTGAAGACGAATTCAGCGATTTTGACTTTTTACGAGGCTATCACTATTGAGGAGTTTGATTCATGCCAACCATCAATCAACTGGTACGGCACGGCAGAAAGAAGGCCGTCAAGAGAACCAATACACCTGCATTGAAAGGCTCTCCCCAGAAGAGGGGAGTCTGTGTCCGTGTATATACGACCACACCCAAAAAACCTAACTCAGCGTTGAGAAAAGTAGCAAGGGTCAGGTTGACAAACGGGATGGAGGTGACCTCATACATCCCCGGTATCGGTCATAATCTGCAGGAGCATTCCGTGGTCTTGATTCGAGGGGGCAGGGTGAAGGACCTTCCAGGTGTGCGGTATCATATAATCCGGGGTACTCTGGATACGCTTGGTGTGAGCGACAGGCGTCAGGGTCGGTCCAAATATGGAGCAAAAAGGCCCAAATAATGCGGCTTTCAGTGTTTAAGGAGTAAGATATGCCAAGGAGAAAGCTAGTTGCCAAAAGGGTCATTGATCCGGATTCACGTTATAACAGCGTGCTGGTGTCCAAGTTTGTCAATGGTCTGATGGAAAGAGGCAAGAAAAATCTTGCCTGTAGAATATTCTACGGAGCAATGGATATTCTGGAGAAAAGGGTCACGGAAGATGATCCTCTGACCGTGTTCGAGAAGGCCATGGAAAAGGTCCGGCCGAAGCTCGAGGTCAAGTCCAGACGTGTGGGTGGCGCAACCTATCAGGTGCCCATAGAGGTGGCGGCAAACAGACGGAATGCCCTTGCCATCCGCTGGCTTGTCGGTTTTTCAAAGAAACGTTCCGGCAAGTCGATGTCGGAAAAACTGGCGGCGGAACTGCAGGATGCATATAGCAGTCGCGGATCTTCAGTGAAGAAACGTGAAGACACCCATAAGATGGCTGAAGCAAACAAGGCATTTGCGCATTATAGATGGTAGTCTTGTCAACAGAATCCATTCTGTTGACAAGAGGAAGGCTCTGTGGTATTAAGATTCGTTTTTTGAGCGTGACCGGGATAAATCCATTAAGGGATGATCTGCTGATTGAAAGCGATAAGATATGATGAGGAAAGAAGAAAATCGTGGCTTCCAAAGTATCGCTTACCCGACTGCGCAATATCGGTATCATGGCCCACATCGATGCGGGCAAGACCACAACCACGGAAAGAATACTTTATTATACCGGTCGGTCACATAAGATCGGTGAGGTCCATGACGGCGCCGCTGTTATGGATTGGATGGAACAGGAGCAGGAGCGCGGCATCACAATTACCTCCGCTGCCACAACCTGCAACTGGTCCGGACATAGAATCAATATTATTGATACACCCGGGCACGTTGACTTCACCATTGAGGTTGAGCGGTGCTTGAGGGTTTTGGATGGCGTTATCGCCGTCTTTTGCGCTGTTGGAGGTGTAGAGCCTCAATCCGAAACGGTCTGGCGACAGGCGGATCATTATAATATTCCGCGAGTCGCGTTTGTGAACAAGATGGACCGGATCGGCGCCGATTTTTGGCGTTGTGTAGAGATGATGGAAGACAGGCTGGGGGCAAATCCCCTGCCGATTCAAATTCCAGCGGGCAGTGAAGACCAATTTGCTGGAATCATAGATCTCATTCATCAGAAATATCTACTCTTTGACGAGGAGTCCCAGGGGCTCAAGGTTATTTGCGAGGAGATCCCTGAAGAGTTCAAAGAGCAATCAACGGCTGCACGTATGGCCCTGATCGAGAAGCTGGCCGACTTCGATGATAGGGTCATGGATAAATATCTTGAAGAGCAACCTATAACCGAAGACGAGATTATCCGTGCCGTCAGGTCGGCAACCCTGAACCTGGATCTCGTCCCTGTCCTTTGTGGCAGTGCTTTTAAGAACAAAGGCGTACAGCCGCTCCTGGATGCTGTTATCTCCTATCTTCCTTCACCGTTAGATGTTCCTCCTGTTCAAGGGGAAACGAGCGAAGGGGAGGATGAGACACGCGAAACGAGCGACAAGGAAAAATTCTGCGCCCTTGCCTTTAAGCTGACGAGCGACCCGTTTGTAGGAAATCTCGCTTACGTCCGGGTCTACTCCGGTGTTTTGAAGGTCGGCGACAAGGTTTATAATCCGGTCCGAAAGAAACAGGAAAAAATCGGTCGCATCGTTAAGATGCATGCCAACAAAAGAGAGGATGTCAAAGAGGTTGGCGCAGGAGATATTGCCTCGGTGGTTGGGCTCAGGTTTACCTCAACCGGAGATACCCTTTGTGAGAAAGGCGATTCGATCCGGCTTGAGACGATTGAATTCCCGGAACCGGTCATCAGTGTTGCGATTGAGCCAAGAAGCAAGGCGGACGAGGAGAAGGTTGAGGAGAGTCTGGAGAAGATATCCATTGAGGATCCTTCGTTTCATGTCTCAACGGACGCAGATACAGGTCAGAGAATCATTTCAGGGATGGGCGAACTCCACCTTGAAATCATCGTTGAGCGCCTGATAAGAGAGTTCAAGGCTGCGGTCAAGGTAGGCAAACCTCAGGTTGCTTATAAGGAAACAATTGATGAGCCGTGCCGTGCCGAGGGTGTTTTTGATCAGCTGGTCGGTGGCAAGGCGCAATATGCGCTTGTTTCTCTGGCCTTGGAGCCGGTTGAAAGGGGCGCTGGTTATAGTTTTGAAAACAGAACAGAGCCGGACCGTATCTCGGAAGAATTTATCCCGGCCATTCGGCAGGGGATAAAGGGAGGACTTGATTCCGGCGCTTTGATTGGATTTCCGGTTGTCGATGTCAAGGTTATTCTCCTTGACGGGTTTTGTCGGGACGACGATTCGACGGAACAGGCCTTCGGAGTAGCGGCAAACATGGCATTTCGTGAAGGGATGGCAAAAGGTCGGCCCGTTTTGCTCGAACCCATCATGGATGTCGAGATAATTTTGCCGGAACAGTATCTTGGAGATGTGGTCGCGGACTTAAACAGCAAGCGCGCCAGGATACAGGGGATGGACAGTATGGCGGCAGGGCTCCAGCGGGTCGCAGTGCATGTGCCGCTCTCTGAGATGTTTGGATATTCGACGGATGTACGTTCAGCCACGCAGGGCAGGGCAAATTTTACAATGCAGTTTGCTACATATGATAAGGTCCCTGACCAGTTGACAACCCGGATTGTGCAAAGGATTAGAGGTTTAATTTAGCGCTTTTTTGTATGTGAATACATGTTAAGGCGCATATCGAGCTAGTTTAAAGGAACGAGTGAGGGCAAAGCGATGGCAAAAGAGAAATTTGAACGAACGAAACCGCATGTAAACATTGGGACGATTGGACACATTGATCATGGCAAGACAACGCTGACAGCGGCAATAACGGCCGTCCTGGCAAGCAAGGGTCTGGCCGAAAGTACCGCATTTGACCAGATCGATAAGGCGCCGGAAGAGAAAGAGCGCGGCATCACGATCGCGACCGCCCATGTTGAGTATGAAACGGAAAACCGTCATTATGCGCATGTGGATTGTCCGGGTCATGCAGATTACATTAAGAATATGATCACCGGCGCGGCCCAGATGGACGGCGCGATTCTGGTTGTGGGCGCGGATGACGGCCCGATGCCCCAGACCCGTGAGCATATCCTTCTTGCCCGTCAGGTAGGTGTGCCGGAGATCGTTGTTTTTTTGAATAAATGCGACATGGTTGACGATGAAGAGCTGATCGAGCTCGTCGACATGGAGCTTCGCGAGCTTTTGAGCAAATATGAGTTTCCCGGCGACGATACGCCGATTATTCAAGGGAGCGCCTTGAAGGCCTTGGAGAACCCGACCGACGAGGCGGCGGCCAAGTGCATCTGGGACCTGATGGATGCGGTTGATTCCTTTATTCCGGAGCCGCAGCGAGATATCGACAAGACCTTTTTGATGCCTGTCGAGGATGTGTTTTCGATCTCCGGCCGCGGCACGGTTGCCACCGGTCGTGTTGAGCGGGGCATCGTGAAAGTAGGTGATGAGATAGAGATCGTCGGCATCCGTGATACGGAAAAGACCACGGTAACCGGCGTTGAGATGTTCAGGAAGATCCTTGATCAGGGTCAGGCCGGCGACAATGTAGGTGTTCTGCTTCGTGGCACAAAGCGTGATGAGATCGAGCGCGGTCAGGTACTGGCGCAGCCGGGCAGCATCACGCCGCACACGAAGTTCAAGGCGGAATGCTACATACTGAGCAAGGAAGAGGGCGGCCGCCATACACCGTTTTTCAACGGCTATCGACCGCAGTTTTATTTTCGGACCACGGATGTGACCGGCATCGTGACCTTGCCTGAGGGCGTAGAGATGGTCATGCCGGGCGACAACGTGACCATTGAAGGTTCTTTGATTACCCCGATAGCGATGGAAAAGGAACTCCGTTTTGCTATTCGTGAGGGTGGCCGTACTGTTGG
>DAOVSZ010000116.1 GCA_030627725.1 Desulfobulbaceae bacterium | reverse complement strand
GCATCCTGGAGCTTGGCGGCAATAACGCCGTTATTCTAACCCAGGAGGCTGATCTGAAATTGGCAATACCGGCTGTTGTTTTTTCCTCGGTAGGAACCGCAGGCCAGAGATGCACCACCACACGGCGGCTCATCATCCACGAGTCAATGTATGACAAGGTGAAAAAATCCCTTATAAAGGCATATGCATCGCTCAAGATCGGCACCCCGTTGGATGAGAAAAATCATGTCGGGCCGCTCATTGACAAAGGTGCGGTCAGCGATTTTACCAATGCCCTGGATGCCCTGAAGGTTGAAGGCGGCGCGATCATCCATGGCGGCGAGGTTCTTACGGGAAAAAGGTATGCGTCGGGCTGTTACGTGGTTCCGGTGATAGCTGAGGCGAAAAACAGCTACAAGATCGTCCAGGAAGAGACCTTTGCGCCGATCTTATACCTCATCCGGTATGCAGGTGATGTTACAAACGCCATCACGCTCCAGAATGATGTGGTCCAAGGCCTCTCCTCTTCCATTTTTACCAACAACGTAAGGGAAGCGGAACTCTTCCTCTCAGCAGCAGGGTCGGACTGCGGCATTGCCAATGTCAATATCGGGACATCAGGCGCTGAAATCGGAGGCGCCTTTGGCGGTGAGAAGGAAACCGGCGGGGGCCGTGAATCAGGGTCCGACGCCTGGAAAGGGTACATGCGCAGACAGACCAACACCATCAATTACGGCACCGGCCTACCCTTTGCCCAGGGAATCAAGTTCGATATCTGATCCCCCCATCACTGCTGAAAAGATTCATCGGCAAAGGGATATCGAAAAAGGAGGGAGGAGTACTTTTCGTACCCCCAAAAAAGGTGTCCCCGATTGATTGGCAATCAACCGGGGACGAAGGGAAAATTGAAAAAACACTTACTTCTTTTACAAGAAGTTAACCGTACACTTATTATATCACGCTTCTCACAAAACTGTCAAATCAGCGCTCCACAAAATATTTAGTGACCTTCCTCGGCAGGCGACGGCGCTGCCGGTATAAAATCTTCCTGCTTCCAGTCCAGGAGCGGTTTAAGAACGTAGGTGGCTGTCCGCACATAGAACTCCAGGGTGTCCGCCTTGACGACATGGTCGTTTTCCTCTTCGTTCAAAGGACCAATCTGCAGCCGAACGGTCTTGTCTCCAGTTGTAAGGGTAAGTTCCGCCTCAGGCTCGCTCAAGCCGTATTCTTCTTTTGCCTCCCGGCCGAGATAGGTCGTCAGACGGATGTGCCCGGCCTTATCGAGAAACTCCTGCACTGCAGTGGAAGAAAGTTCAGTCTCGTCCCCCTCAAGACGCCATGTCCCGGCGTCATCTTTCTGCAAAGAAAAGCTGCCGCTGCTGTTCTGCAGGGAAACAGCTGTAAGGTCGGTATCAGGGATGTTGACGATTTTTGTCTGCCACCAGGAATCCACATCGGTCTGGAGTTCCCACTCGGAAATATCCTTGACCAGATAGACCTCGTCTTCTCCCTCCAGCCGAACATGGATGGTTTTATGGTTGGGAGAGGCGCCGAAATAAAGAACATGACCGGATGAATCCGCTGTATGAAGTTCAACCCGGCGGCTGAAAATCCCGTCCGCGATCTTCAATCGGTTATGGCTCGATTTCGTGCGGGTTACCAGCCGTGTCGACCGCAGGTTGACCAGTTTTGCAAGAATGGATTCGATCTTCTGCGAATCACCGGGATATCCCTCTTTGCCGACAGTCCAGCTGTCACCTGCCTGCGTCAGTGAGATGGTCTTCATCTCGTTATCAGTGATCCGGACCTGACGGACCTCATCCATCGACATACCGGCAAAAAAATCGTTTCCTGGTGAAACGACGTCTTTTCCCGGCCGGTAGACGAGAGCAATGATCACAATCTGGACGACCAGCACTCCCAAAAGGATGATATTTTTTTTATTCATATTTAAACCAGCTCCATCGGTTTTTCCCGTTTCCTTTTCATGGCGCCGTTGATGCTCACCACCAGGAGCGCAAAGAGAGCGATTCCGTAGTTCAACCACTCCCAGAACGACTGCTCCCTGTGCGACATCGGGCGCAAAAGTCGCGCGTGCGAGCCACGGGAACGGATGACAAGCAGCTCCTCGTCCTCCACCGACCAGTCAATGGCATTCTGCAGGAACTCAAGGCTGTTGATGAAGCGGTCCTGGCCAAGTGACCGTGATATGCCGATCACCGTATCGTTGATAAACTCCGAACTGCCGACAACGATCAGGCGGGCCGAATCAGGAGATTTTTTTACAAACGGCTCCGGCGGGATGACCGCCGCCTCTTTTTTCGCTTCACCCTCCACTGGACCTTCTGCTGCCCGTTCTTCTTGTGCTATCTCATCATCAGATTCAAGGCGGGGGTCGGGCTGATCGCTGAAATAACTTGAAAAAGTCCCTTGAACTGACACGGCCAGCGGTCTTCTGAGAAAGGAGTCTCCTTTGGCAAAACCCATGTCCTGATAGCGATTGAAATCAGGCTGGATATCAATACTGGTTGAGGTCCAGGAATCCTCGCTTGACTGAAGCAGGGTGACGACGGTCCTGTCTTTGTTTTTCTCCTGGTCGATGACAACCGGCGACACCCAGTTCATGGTCACGGCAGGCAGGGTGGCAACAACAGGGTTGTCCGGATTCATGCCGTCTTCCCTGACATCGACAAAATAAGGGTAGGAGACCCGTTGGATCTCACGGACGATAAAGCCCCCAAGGTCCCTTTCAACCGGCACGGGAAAGGGCTCGTTCTGCGAATCCATGACCAGGGCCTCCTCGACCGTGATTCCGTAGTAGGAAAGCATCTCAGTCAACCCGTCTTCAGCCTTTTTGATCTTTAAAGACTGTGCATACGGAGACAGATCCAGGAGATAGTTGCCGGCCAGGGCAACAACACTGCCGCCCCGCATCAGGTACTGATCAAGGCTAAAGCGCTCCTTGTCCGACAATCCCTGGGGCGCCACCACCAGGAGCACATCGATATCACCCGGCACCCTGCCGCTCGTGAGATCGACCTTTTCCAGATTATAGTTCTCACGCAACAGGGACTGGAAGAGCTGATACTGGTCCCTGGGCGCCTGCTGCATCATTGCCATCTGCGGGGCCATCTCCATCTGCGGGGTCCAGAGGCCGATGGTCTTTAAGAATCCGGATGAGGTCCGTTTGAGGGTCGCTTCAATCTCCTTTCTGATCTCTGCCTCGCCCATATCGCCGGCCAAAAAGATCCTCTCGCTCTTGTCCCCGATCATGAGAAGAAGATGCATATAAAAGGTCTCGGGCGAAAAAAAGGAGACCGCAAGAGGTTCCACCCCATAGAGACGGCTGAGTTCATCAGGACTGACCCCTTCCGCCTCCGGATCGATCATGGTAAAGTCGAGTTTGCCGGCAGACTCTTTTGTAAGAGCATCCGCCACCTTCCTCACCGTTTCCGGCATCTCTTTGAGTGATTCGGGAAGAGAGGCCGGGGTGATGATCGAGACCAGGCGCAGTTCTTTTGAGATATTTTCAAAGACGGTTGCAATACTCTGAAAACCGTAAACCACCTTCTTGATCGACTTGGTCAGGTCGTATTCGAGGTTGCGCAAGCCCACATCAAGCCGGCCGTCCTTGCGCGGACTCACCTCGATTAAGTCATCAAACCCCAGGGTGACATGCTGGTCCCCGTACTTGATAAGGATATTGAAGTAGGAGTTCACCACCGAGGCCTCGTAGCGGCCTGCAACCTGAAAAGGGACCGGTTTGATGCCGTACAGCTGGTTGGCCTCAGCCTCCAGCTCCTCGTCATACCTGGGATCGATAAAAGAGACCGTTATCCTGTTGCCGGACGCGATCCCGTACTCGGTCATCAGGTCGCGGATCCTCGGTACCAGCGGCGCCAGGAGCGGGTGCGTCTTTTCGCTGAAATACCCGCGCATGATCAAAGGCTCGCTCAAATTTGCTATCAGGTCGCGGGTCGTGGTCGAGATCGAGTATTCCCGGTTCTCGGTCAGATCGAGACGAAAAGACCCCACCTTGTTCATCCAGAGATTTGCGGCCAGGAGGTTTGCTGCGATAAGCAGCGACGCCAGAAGCACGTTTCTTCGGTACGAGGCCGTGCTTGCGCCCCGGCTCCACCTTTTGCGGTCGAGCGAGATGCCGTTTAACATCAGAAAGAGTGCTGAAAGGGAAGCGTAATAGAGAAGGTCCCTCAGATCGATCACACCGCGCTCAATGCTTGCAAAGCGGCTTCCGGCGCCAAGTGAGCGAAGTATCTCGCCTGCCTCGTTCCCCATGAAACCGGTAATGCCGGCTGATCCAATGAGATAGAAGAAACCGCAGACAAGAACGGTCAGGATCAGGGCGATGATCTGGTTATCGGTCCGTGAGGAGACAAAGAGGCCGATGGAAATATAGGCTGCGGCCATGAGCATGGCGCCGAGATACCCGCCAACAACAGGCCCCCAGTCGATGTTCCCCATCATCGACACGGTGAGCGGCAGGCCGAACGTCAGGGCAAGGGCGATCCCGACGAGAGCGAGCACGGCACAAAATTTCCCAAGCACCAGAGAGGAGAGCCGCACCGGCAGGGTCAAAAGGATCTCGAGCGTGCCCATCTTCTGCTCTTCACTCCACTGGCGCATGGTGAGCGCTGCCGCCAGAAATATCATCAGAATGGGCATCCAGCGGAACAGCGGCCGAATGTCGGCAGAGTTCCCGGCAAAAAACGTCTCTACCCAGAAAAAGGAAAAAAGAGTGGAAAGCAAAAAAGCGCCGATAAAAATAGCGGCCATGGGTGAGCCGAAATAGGCCTTCAACTCCTTTTTTGCAATGGACAGCATCTGGCTCATGATCTTCCTCCGTCTGCTGCAATAAGTTCGTTGAATACCGCTTCCAGTGTGCGGACCTCCCGTTTGAGTTCACAGAGCGGCCAGTCATGTTCCTTTGCCAGGCCGAAGATCGCAGGGCAGAGGTCCTGATCGGTCCGGCCCGTGACCCGAAAGGACGTGCGTCCGTTTTTTCTCTCTTCCACCTCCACTCCCTTGACACCGGACAAGGCGGAAAGCATCTTCAGCACGCCTTCTTCATCCTCAATGCCATCAAGCGCCAGATGGGCGTCGGTTGTGGCGGAAAGGTCCGCCAGCCTGGCATCCGCCTTCACCTTGCCCTGCATGATAATAATCACCCGGTCACAGGTCGCCTCGACTTCAGAAAGGATATGGGTGGAAACAAGCACCGTGCTTGTTTCGGCAAGTTTTCTGATAAGATGCCGGACCTCGACGATCTGGGTCGGATCAAGGCCGTTCGTCGGCTCGTCCAGGATCAGGAGTTTCGGCTTATGCAGGATGGCCTGGGCCAGGCCGACCCGCTGCCTGTACCCCTTGCTCAAGGTCCCGACCAATCGGGTGAGCCTGTTCGTGAGGCCCACCGCATACACCGCCTCGGAAATGCAGCGCTGCTGCTCGTCTTTTGGGATAAGGCGCAGATCGGCGATCATCTTCAGATGGGACTGGACGGTCAGCTCAGGATAGAGCGGCGCGTTCTCCGGAAGATAACCGACCATCTCCTGCACCCTGCCGGTATGCGCAAGGATGTTTAAACCGCCAACCTCAACATCACCTTCCGAGGGATGCAGATACCCGGCCAGGATCTTCATGATCGTGGTCTTGCCGGCGCCGTTCGGCCCGAGCAGGCCGATTATCTCGCCTGACGCCACCGAAAAAGAGACCCCGGGCAGTGCTTCTACGTCTCCATAACTTTTACTTAAGTAAGTGACCCTGATCATGGTTATCAGTTCTATGTTCTCTTTGTTTTATTATCTTAATAGTTAGAGAGACTCTAACTGCTTCTCATTCGGGCACGTTTACAGTTGACGGTTTACAGTAAAAAGTTCCATAAGGTATTAATTAATACGGCTGTTCCCGTAAACTGTAAACCGTACACCGTCAACCGCCTTACCCTTTTACCGCTCGTTCCAGGATCTCATAGCTGCGCTCGACCATGGGCCTCGGATCAACCATGAGACCTGCCTGGATAAGCGCGTTGTCATAGATCTGTTTGACAACGCTTTCGGCAAAAGGTTCGTCTTTTTCTTTGACGGAAAGAATATTTTTCATCAGCGGATGACTGTCGTTGATCTCCAGGTTCTTGCCGCCGAACTGCTGCATCTCCTGGCTGCTCGCCCGCATCACCCGCTCCATGCTGCTGGTCATGAACCCGTCCGGATTGACAATGATCGCCGGGCTGTCAACGAGACGGCTTGAGATGACCACCTCTTTGACCTTGTCGCCAAGTACCTCTTTCATCCACTTGATCAGTTTTTCCCCTTCCTTTTTTGGAAGGGCCGGCTCCTTGTTCTCGTCCTTTTTCTCTTTGTCTTCCTTTATCTCTGGAAGTTCAAGATCAGCCCGGTCGGCAGAGACCAGTTTCTTTTCATCAAACTGGCCCAAGTGGCTCATGACAAAATCATCGATCGGCTCCATGGTATAGATGACCTCAAGATCACGCTTCCTGAAGGCCTCGAGATAGGGGCCTGACTCAATTGCATCCCGGTTCGGCCCGTTGATGTAGTAGATCTCCTTCTGGCCGTCCTGCATCCGCTCCACATATTCGGCAAGCGAGGTCATTTTACCGCCTTCCGTCTTCGAGGACTCAAATCTGAGAAGTTTGGCAATCTCGTCCCTGTGGGTGAAATCTGATGTCGCCCCTTCTTTGAGGTACATGCCGAACTGTTCCCAGAATTTCTCATAGGCCTCCGGATCGCTCTTTGCCTGCTCACCTAAGAACTTCAAAAAGCGCTTTGTCACCACCTTGTTGATTTTCAACACCAGCGCGTTGTCCTGCAGGGCCTGGCGGGAGATATTAAGCGGCAGGTCCTCGCTGTCGATCACGCCTTTGACAAACCGGAGCCACTCAGGGAGGATATTTTCGCTGTGTTGCTCAATAAGCACCTTCTGGCAGTAAAGGTTGGTGCCGGCATCGATCCGGCCGAATCCGAGACGCTCGAAATTTTCTTTCGGCACAAAGAGAAGGGCCCTGATCGAAAGCGGCGCGTCTGCGGTGAAGTGGAGCCGCATCAGCGGATTGTCAAAGGCATTGCCGATGAATTTATAGAACTCGTTGTACTCCTCGTCCTTTATCTCGTTCTTGCTGCGGGTCCAGACCGCCTGGACCGTGTTGACCGTCTCGCCTTTGAGCTTGATCGGAAACGAGACAAAATTGGAGTACTGGGTAATGATGCGTTTGACGGTCTCCTCTTTGGCATATTCCTCGGCATCGTCTTTCAGTTCAATAATCAGCCTGGTGCCGCGGTGCAGGCCCGGGCACTCGGTGATGGTATAGCTGCCCGAGGCATCTGAAGACCACTCATGGCCTTCGTCATCCGGAAGATAGGAACGCGACTGCACGCGCACCTTTTTCGCCACCATAAAGGCGGAGTAGAACCCGACCCCGAATTGGCCGATCAGGTTGACGTCTTTCTGGGCGGCCTCGGCGAGCTCGGACAGAAAGGTCTTGGATCCTGAATGGGCGATGGTGCCCAGGTTATCGACCAGCTCGTCCCGGGTCATGCCGATGCCGCTGTCAAGGATGCTCAGGGTCTTTTCCTTTTCATCGACGCTGATACTGATCTCAAGAGATGCGTCCGGATCAAAGACCTTGTCTTCGAGCAGCTTCTGGTGCCTGAATTTTTCGAGTGCGTCTGCGGAGTTTGAGATCAACTCTCTTAAGAAAATATCACGTTCCGTGTAGAGTGAATGGATCACGATATCGAGCAGTTTCTTGACCTCGGCCTGAAATTCCTTTGTTTCCGACTTGTGAGCGATTTTGGTACTCATATTCCCTCCTATACAATGGTTCAAGATATTTTCATTTTGGGCTCAAAAAGACAACCTCATAGGTAAGTGAACCTGTGAGACTCCGAAAAGTCAAAAT
>DAOVSZ010000058.1 GCA_030627725.1 Desulfobulbaceae bacterium | reverse complement strand
TTTGAAGGGAATTTTCGCAGTTCAACAAGGGCCTGCTCCAGGTCATCTCCCCGGAGCAGGTCCTTGATATGTTTTTTCAAGGCGCGATCTTTCATGTTTTTTTAATCGCCTTGCCCACTGCCCTGCCAAGTTCAACCGACTCCATCAAAGAATCATGAGAAGGGACATATTTATGCCTGACACCAGGTGAGACCAGCTCGACCTTCATCTCTTCGAGCGCGGTATTGATGATCTTGACCGCCTCACCGCTCCAGCCATAGGACCCGAATGCAGCCCCTATTTTGTTTCTCGGCTTCAGCCCTTTGAGATAGGTGAGAAAATCGGCCACCCTGGGAAGCACACCGTTGTTCAATGTCGGAGAACCGATCAGGATCGCCTTGGCATCGATAATCTCGGTAATGATATCGCTTCTGTGGTTGTCATTCAAACTCATGAACTTGATGGAAATGCCTTCCCGCTGCAGGCCGGAGTACACGGCCCGGGCCATGGTTTCCGTGCTCTTCCACATGGTATCGTAAACAATGACCGCCTTCTCTTCAGACTCCTGCCCGCTCCACCTGTCATACGCCTCGATGATCTTTCCAGGCGACTGCCGCCAGATGAGCCCGTGATCAGGCGCGATCATATTGATATCAAGGTTCATCTCGCCTACCTGGGCAAGGAGTTTCTTGACCAGTTTGGAGAGGAGCAGGAGGATATTGCCATAGTATTTTTTCGAATGCGCCATGAGCTCGCACTCCTCAACCTCGTCGTCGAACCGCTCGGTTGTCGCCCAGTGCTGGCCAAAGGCGTCACTTGAGATTAACAGGCCGTCTTCCTTGATATAGGAGAACATGCTGTCCGGCCAGTGGAGCATCTTGGTCTCGAGAAAAGTGACCGTTTTCTTGCCCAGGCTGATCGTATCTCCTGATTTCACCACCTCATAGGGCCAGTCTTCCCTGTGAAAATGATCGATCAGCGCCTTTTTCCCCATGGGAGAGCAGAAGATTTTCTCCGGTTTCACCAAGTCCACGATTTCGGGAAGACTTCCCGAGTGGTCCATTTCCACATGGTTGACGATGATATAGTCGATTTTCTCCGGCTCGGTCAGCTGATGGATATGATGCAGCAGGCTGCTCAAAGAACTCTTCTTTACCGTATCAAAAAGGGCTATCTTCTCATCCATAATGAGATAGGCGTTATAGGTAGTGCCCTTATTGGTCGAATAGCCATGAAAATCACGTATATTCCAGTCCACGGCGCCAACCCAGTGGACATTTTCCTTGATTTCTACAGTTAAACTCATTTTTTTATCTCCTTTACATTCACCCTTATAAATTTATGTTGCCGGCGGCGTAAAAACTCGTTTCCCCAACTCCTGCTCCAGGACAAAAAGGCCTGAGGTATCGTCACCGACAAGTTTTAATTTGTCCAGGACACTGCCGACGCCCGCCTCTTCTTCAACCTGCTCGGTAACAAACCACTGCAGAAAGATATTTGTCGCATGGTCCCTTTCATCCAAAGCAAGATTAACCAGATCGTTGATCAGGCCGGTCACCTTCTGCTCATGCGAGAGCACGTTTTCAAACACATCAAGGGCAGACTTCCATTCTGCCGGCGGCTGGTCGATTGCAGCCAGTATTACCCGACCGCCCCGTTCATAGACAAAGTCATAGATCTTCATCGCATGAAACATTTCTTCCTGGGCCTGCATCCGCATCCAGCTTGCAAAACCGGCAAGGCCTATGGACTGGAAATACGACTCCATGGAAAGATAGAGGTACGAAGAGTACATCTCCGCGTTGATCTGCTCGTTTAAGGCCTTTTCCATTTTTTCAGGTAACATGGTGTTTCTTCCTCCAGCACTTCATAGAATCGAAGTGGATATTTGTTTCACTCAACGTTCCGACTTGAATTAACAAACCGAACGAGTTGATAATTTAGTCTTTTTTGCTTAACCTATTCCGCCTATTCTTTAATCACATCCCGGAAAACTCTTCAAAATGCGCCCTGGCATGCGCACAGGCCAGGCAGATGCCAGGGGCCTCGGTTCCTTCATGGAGATAGCCGCAGTTTCTGCACTTCCAGGTGGTGGTTTTCTCGCGGGAGAAGACCCGGTCCGACTCGATATTTTTTATAAATGTCTGGTATCGCATCTCATGCATCTTTTCCGCAACCGCTATGGACTTCATTGTCAGGGCCACGTCTTTGAAACCCTCTTCCATTGCTGTCTTTGCAAACTCCGGATACATCGAGGTATGCTCATGATTCTCGCCTGCCGCAGCCGCTTTCAGATTCTCCAGGGTCGTGCCGATAACTCCGGCCGGAAAAGCGGCAGTGATTTCAACATCGCCGCCTTCGAGGAGTTTGAACAACCGTTTGGCATGCTCTTTTTCCTGGTTTGCCGTCTCCTCAAAGATAGCCTGGATCTGCACGTACCCTTCTTTCTTTGCCACAGACGCAAAATAGGTGTACTTGTTCCGCGCCTGCGACTCGCCAATGAAAGCGGTCAGAATATTTTTCTCAGTCTGTGTTCCTTTTAAAGATGCCATTGTATAACCTCCATGTGTTTAAATATTTATAAAGTGTATCTCTCTCAGAACTGTTTGAAAGTTGCAGGTACCTTCTCTCTTCTCACTTCTGCCTTCTGCCTATCTTTTACCCACCCAACAGATAATGCTCAACCGACAGGGTGGCAACTGCGCCTTCTCCGACTGCATTGGAGATCTGCCGGACGTTTTTGCTGCAGATGTCGCCGGCTGCCATCACACCGGGGATATTTGTCCGCATCTCCCGGTCGGTGACGATAAAGCCGTCTTCCATCTCAAGCTGGTCAAGCGGAAGGGTCTCGTTGTTCGGCTGAATGCCGACCAGGATAAAGATGCCCTGGATCGGCAGTGTTGATTCCTGACCGTCCTTTGTCACGAGCCTTGCCCCTGTCACCTCTTTATCCCCTAGAATCTCAGCGACCTGCGAATTCCAGACAAATTCAATCTTTTCATTCGCAAAAGCGAGTTCCTGCAGGATCCTGGTTGCCCGCAACTCATCACGTCTATGGATAACATAGACCTTGGCGGCAAACTTGGTCAGATGCATCGCCTCCTGGACCGCGGTATTCCCACCGCCGACAACCGCTATCTCAAGATTTCTGTAGAATGGACCATCACAGGTGGCGCAATATGAGACACCCTTTGCCTGCAACTCTTTTTCGCCCGGGACGTTCAAGTAGCTTGGCCGTGCCCCGGTTGCGATGATAAGCGATCTGCAGGTAAGTGTGTCGCCGCTTTCCAGGAAGAGTTTCTTGACCTCTCCTGAAAGGTCCATGGACTGGACCGGTTTCATCACTGTCGTAAGTGCAAACCGCGCTGCCTGTGCCGCCATCTTGTCTGCCAGGTCAAAGCCGGAGATCCCTTCCGGAAATCCAGGATAGTTGTCAACCCAGTCTGTATTCAAGACCTGGCCCCCGGTTGCGCCTTTTTCCAGCAGCACAACGTCGAGTTTTGATCGGGCTGCATAGAGCCCGGCAGTGAGCCCGGCCGGGCCGCCGCCTAAAATAACAAGATCATGATCTATCTGTTCGTCTGACATAGTTTTTATCCCCTTCGTGCATTCAGATAATAAAAAATCGGCACCGTCATCCTGGAAAAAAGCAGCGATGCCACTTCCCCTGCCATAAGCGAGATCGCCAGGCCCTGAAAGATCGGGTCAAAGAGGATGACCGAGGCCCCTACCACGACCGCGGCGGCAGTGAGCAGCATAGGCCGGAACCGGATTGCGCCGGCATCAACAACCGCCTGCTGTAACGGCACGCCTTCCTTGATTCTCAATTCGATAAAATCGACCAGAATGATCGAATTCCTGACCACGATTCCTGCGCCTGCAATAAAACCGATGATCGAGGTTGCGGAAAAGAACGCGCCAAGCGCCCAGTGGACCGGCAGGATACCGATAAGGGAAAACGGGATCGCAACCATGATCACAAGCGGCGTTGTAAAGGACTGAAACCAACCCACAACAAGGATAAAGATGAGAACGAGCACGACAGCAAACGCAATCCCGAGATCACGGAACACCTCATAGGTGATATGCCACTCGCCGTCCCATTTGATCGCATACTGCTGCGCGCTTGACGGCAGCCGGGCTGTGTACTGGTCCATGCTGTAGCCTTCGGGCAGCTGCATCTCACTGATCTTCTTGTACATCTCAAGGATCGCGTAGACAGGGCTTTCCTTCTCTCCTGCCACGTCTCCAGTCACATACACGACCGGCATCAGATTTTTATGATAGATGCTCTTTTCAACCAGCTTCTTTTCAGGGACAATAAGGGAAGAGAGCGGGACAAGGCTGCCATCCTGTGCCATGATCTTTAACGATTCCAGCCGGTTAATGCCTGCCCGTTCAGCTATCGGCAGGGAGAGAACTATGGGGACATCCTCCTTTTCCAGGGGGTTATGCAGCAGCCCCACCTGTTTGCCGGAAAGCGCGGTCTGGATGGTCTCGACCACCCTGTTCACCGTAACCCCGTGCAAGGCCGCCTTTTCCCTGTCCACCTCAAGCCGGTACTGAATCTGGTCCTCTTCCATAAACCAGTCCACATCAACGACCCCGGGGGTGTTTTCATACACCTTCATGATCTCGGCGGCAATCTCCCGCTGCCGTTCATAATCAGGGCCATAGATCTCGGTGACAAGGGTTGAGAGGACCGGCGGGCCTGGCGGGACTTCCGCCACCTTGACCCGTGCGTTATATCGGTCGGCAATCTCCTTTAACGGCCCTCTGACCCGCTTTGCTATAGCATGGCTCTGGTCTTTCCTGTGCGATTTCTCAACCAGGTTGACTTGGATGTCGGCCACCTGATCGCCTCTTCGCAAGTCATAGTGACGGACAAGGCCGTTGAAGTTAAAAGGACCTGCCGTGCCGACGTGGATCTGGTAATCGGTCACCTCGTTCACCGTGCTTATGTATTCACCCATTTCAAGGGCAGCGGCAGCGGTTTCTTCCAGTGTCGCTGATTCAGGCATATCGATAATGACCTGGAATTCGCTCTTGTTGTCAAATGGCAGCATCTTCACCTTCACCAGCCCGACTCCGACCAGGAGACAGGAAAGAAGCAGCAGCGCCATTACACCCGACAGAAAGAGCCAGCGGTGTTTCGGGCTTTCGAGCAAGGGGGTCATTACCCGCCGGTAAAGACGTGTTGTCGCCCCTTCTTTTTCATGCCCTTCCTGTGTATGTCCACTACGGCCGCCCCCTGCATCGTCCTTTAAAAAGCGGACGGATGCCCAGGGGGTGACGATAAACGCCACCAGAAGCGAAAAGATCATGGCAGCGGATGCGCCGATCGGAATCGGCCGCATATAGGGCCCCATCAGGCCCCCGACAAAGGCGAGCGGCAGGATGGCGGCGAGGACCGCAATTGTTGCAAGGATAGTCGGGTTGCCGACCTCGTCAACCGCCTCAATGACAACGGTCATCCGGGGCCGGTCGCTGTTTTTCGGCAGCCGGAGATGGCGCACGATGTTTTCCACCACCACGATGGCGTCATCAACCAGGATTCCGATGGAGAAGATGAGCGCAAAAAGGGTGATCCGGTTTAAGGTATAGCCATAAAGATAAAAGACCGTAAGTGTGAGCGCCAGGGTAACAGGGATAGCCAAGGCAACAACCCCGGACTCACGATGTCCGAGCGCAAACCAGATTAATACGGTGACCGAAAAGATGGCGATGAACATGTGATAGAGGAGTTCATCCGACTTTTCCTTGGCGGTTTTCCCGTAATGCCTGGTCACTGCCACATGCACGTTGTCCGGGATGATCGCCCCTTTCAAATTTTCGACCCTGGCAAGGACCTTGTTGGCAACGGATATCGCATTGGTCCCCTTTCTTTTGGCGACAGTCAGGGTGACTGCCGGGGCAATCGTGTCCCCTATAGATGCATGTGCTTCTTCAACTGCCGGACCGGCGCCGTAAAAGACATACTGCGACGGCTCCGAGGGCCCGTCATGTATCGTGGCAATGTCTCTCAGATAGACCGGCCTTCCATCAAAGACACCGACAACCACTTGGTTGACGTCTTCAGCGTTTTCCAGAAAACCGCCGGTATGGACCTGTATCCGGCCTTGGGGCGAAGGAAATGTCCCGGCCTGTGATGCCTGGTTGGCTGCGGAAAGCATCATCGCAACATGTTCGACATCAAGACCGAATGCAGCCAGCCGCACAGGGTCAAACCGGACATCCACCTGCCGGTTCTCACCGCCGATAAGGGTCGTGATCGAGACGTTTTTCTCGCGCTTGACCACGTTTTCGACCTCGGCCGCTATACGTCGCAAGCTATAATGATCAACATCATCAGCCGAGAAGGTGAGCGCCAGGATCGGGACATCATCGATATAACGGGGCTTGATCAGGGGAGGAGTGACCGCCCACGGAATACGGTCCATATTGGCCATGAGCTTGGATTGCAGACGAACAATCGCCTCTTCCTCATCCTCGCCCACCAGAAACCGGACCACAACCATAGACATCTCAGGGCTTGAAGTGGAATAGACGTACTCCACACCCGGGATCTCCCACAGCAGCTTTTCCATCGGGCTCGTGACCCGCTCTTCCACCTCTTTCGGGGAAGCGCCCGGCATCTTGACATAGACATCGATCATCGGCACGATGATCTGGGGCTCTTCCTCCCGAGGCAGTGCAACGACCGCCGCTATGCCAAGGAGGATTGCGGCAATGACGATCAGAGGCGTCAGCTTTGAATCAAGAAAAAAGTGGGCGATCTTTCCGGCAACGCCGATCTTCTCCTTCACTCCGCGCCCTCCACCCGTACGCCGTCAGCAAGATCAGGAACCGATTTGACAACATAACGCGCCCCGTCCTTGATGCCGGTAAGCACCTCAACGGAATCACCAAAAGTTCTGCCGGTGCGGATCAAACGAAAATGTGCTCTCTTTTCATCATCAAGAAGATACACACCCTCAAGCTGTCCCTTTCGAACAACGGCAGAGGCGGGCACAAGCATCATACCGCCTTCTCCGACCGGAATCATGACCCGGGCAAACATGCCGGAACGGATATCCCTGTCTTCGGGCAGCGCCACCCGGATGCGGAAGGAACGGCTCTTCTTGTCAGCCGAAGGATCAATCCTGCCGATGAATCCTTCAAGCTTTTTGTCCTGCAAAGATGCGATGGTCACGGTCGCCTTCTGCCCGATCCGAACTGCCTGGATGTGTTTTTCCGGCAGAACAAGGACCACACAGTAAACCCCTTCTTTTTCAAGCTTCAGCAAAGGAGTGCCCGAAGACGCCAGGTCGCCCACGTCAACCATCTTTGCCGTCACCTTGCCGTCGTAGGGCGCTCGGACGTCCGCGTCCTTGATGTTGATCCGGGCCGACTCAGAAGAGGCCTTTGCCTGCGCGATCCTGTAGCTTGCCGCCTCAAGCATTGCCGCAGCCTGGGCCAGCGAGGCCTTGGCCTGCAGGTTCTTTGCCTCGATTTCATCAAACTCCTGACGGCTGGCTGACGCCTCTTCCAAGAGCTTCAGAAAACGGTTATAGGTGGCGCCGGTCAGTTCCGCTCCCGCCTTGGCAGCGGCAAGCGCAAATCGTGCAGACTCTTCAGCCCTTTTTGCCTCGGCCAATCCTGCTTCAGCCTTTCGTAACTGGGCTTCTGCGCTCTCTTTGTCGACCTCAACCAGGAGATCACCGGTCTTAACAGTATCGCCCTCCCGAACATGCACGGATTTTACCGTACCCATCACCTTGCTCGAAACCGTGCTCTCGGTCCGGGCCTCGACATTTCCAACCGCTTCATACACAAAGGCCTGATGGGTCGTCGCAGCAACGGCAACCGGCGCTGCCACCACCTTTTGCTTCGCCTTTTCCGTAGTCCCGGGCTCTATCTTCTCTCCGCACCCGGGAAGAAAGAGAAAAAAGAGCACAATAATCAGATACGTTATTTTTCCCCGCAGCATAGAAAGCTCCATTTATAGAAAACCGCTTTTTGGAGGACCGTTTTTTTTTACTAATATAAATTAGTAATTCAGAATCAACGCCCTATGTCAAATATTAATGGAGCTGAGCAGTTTTTATAGTGCTCAGCTCCATTATATATGAAACTCGTAAGACCTTCAGAACCGGGTCGCCCAATCTCCCTTCACTCCTGTCATGTTTTTTCCCACGAGATACAATCAGCAGGACAATATTTTATGGCTTCATCAATTTGTTCAACGGGGTATTCTTTTTGATACAGGACCTCAACATACCCCTGTTCAGTTTCATGAAACACCTCAGGATAGGCCTCGGTACACCCTTGACAAAGGGTGCACTCCCCAATTTCTATTGATGGCACAAGATGTTCTTCCATAATTTTTCGTCACAAAATTCAGATTAATGAATAATCGAGGCAGGTGAGGCATTCAAGGTCTCAGAGACCCACTCCACAAGCTCCCTGTTCAGGGCATGGACGCCTACGCCCGGGTGGTCGCCGTCCTCTTTCCATGCCAGCATGAAGAGGTCCATCGGCACCTCTACCTTGGCAATTTCCTCGGCGCCTTCCATATTTCTTCTGATCAGAGTGACCTGGGGATTGCCCTCAAAATCATACAGGACAAAATAAAGCGCTTCCTGGCCAGGATGGCTTACAAAATCGTTGCCCCAGGACCAGCCGCTTCCCCACTCAAGAAACATCCCGATCGCCTTTTCCGGAGTCATCTCCCAATCGATCTCATTGACCATCCTGCGATCCGCTTTAAGCTCTTCAACGTTCATCATATCGAATACCTCCATCATTCCGGCAGGCCGGTAATGATAATCAGACCTTCTCAAAATACTCCTTCTCAGCCCCGCACTTCGGACAGACCCAGTCTTCCGGCAGGTCTTCAAAGGCTGTTCCCGGATCAACACCGTTGTCATAATCGCCTTCTTCAGGGTCATACACATATCCGCACGGACATTCATACTTGTCCATTTCTCATCTCCTCTTATCTTAAGTTTTTACTCAACTGATTATGCTGCGTTTCTGGCCAGATATTCCGCCACACCCTCTGCAGTCGGCTTCATGGCCTCATCACCCGGCCGCCAGTTTGCCGGACAGACATCCCCATACTCTTCAAAGAACTGCAGGGCATCAACCATCCTGAGCGCTTCATCGACATTCCTGCCAAGCGGCAGATCGTTGACCAACGCGTGCCTCACAATGCCCTCCTTATCGATAAGAAACAGGCCGCGAAGGGCAATGCCGTCTGGAAGCAGAACACCGTAATCCCCTGATATTTTTTTATTCAGGTCGGCAACGAGCGGAAACCCGATATTCCCGATCCCACCGTCATTGACCGGTGTATTCTTCCATGCGAGATGACTGTAGTGAGAATCAACCGACACCCCGAGGATCTCACAATTTTTCTCCTTGAATGAATCAAGCTCCCGGGAAAAGGCAAGGATCTCGGACGGGCAGACAAAGGTAAAATCAAGGGGGTAGAAAAACAGAACAACGTACTTGCCTCTGTACGATGATAAAGACAACTCGGCAAACGAATTATCAGGCATCACTGCCTGTGCTGCAAAATCCGGCGCTTCTCTGGTAACAAGTGAACTCATTGGCTTTCTCCTTAATAAAATTGTATTCGCAAGACATATGCTTTTTAAGTTTCTAGCGCTGCTGCGCCTGCTCAACCTCCATCTTGATCCTGTAAGCGCAATCCTGGAGTATGGCATAAAGCAGTCGGCAGCCATCATCTTCCGCTGCGGCATGTCCTTCATCAGAGAGGATGATCATCTCGCGGACAAGCCTTAAAACTTCCTCTATCAATTCTTTCTCGTGTTGCATGCCTTACTATCATGGCAAGAGATGTGCCAAAAACTCACGCAAAAGCAAATTTTTTAAAAAGATAGTAATTTCAGGCAATTATGAGATAAACGCATCAACGCATTGCAAAAAAAGCACAGAGAGGAGCACGAGACACATGAGACACAACTCTCCAGAAAACAAAAAGACTATTCTTGATTGTTTTGTCGTCATTTCGCCCTCTGTTAAGCAAAAAAAACAGATTCTTGTCCCAACACACGGAATGAGACACGCTCGACAGGTGAGACATTCGAGACAGCGTGTGACCTGAACAGGCGCCACAATGAACATACTTTGGAAACTAATTATTGATGGGAAATAGTGAACTGAATCGACTGATCAGAAGACGGTGAAGAAATGGAGGTAAAGATCATTTTGCTTCAACACAATAGCAGAAACGGTCCCATTCAAACTCCCTATGCGAGACCGGGCAGCGGAGTTTGACCTTCTTTTCGCCCACCCCGATAACTTCCCAGTCTCCCCGGCGATGCCCTGACTTGATATGGATCTTTTCTCCTATCACAAAAGGATACGGCTCAAAATAGGTAATGGTCTCTGGTTTCATTTGGCTCGCCTTTCCGAGGATGCGAGATACTCAACGATTGCTGTGACCTCTTTCTCACTTACAGGCGCCCTCTTCTCATTTTTCATCCTCATGACCGTTATCCGCCATTCTTCTGCGGTTTTCTGTTTTGATAAAGCCATATCTAACGAATGGCAGAGGCCGCATTTTTTATGGAAGAGTGTTTTCCCGGAGGGTGGCGCTGCTTTACCGCAGGCAGCGTACAAAAGCACCAGCGCCAGGGACAAGGACAATACTCCCGTTATTCGAATAATTGTTTTCATAGGTGTCTCCATGTATTCGTGAGACTTGCGTTTCGTTTTTTGAAACGCTTAGTCGAACAATCCCGCTGAAAGCGGAGGGTATAATACCCCGCAGCTTGCTGCGGATTTTTTGGTCCGGGGCTTGCCCCGGGGTTCATACCCGTGATTGACGAAACTGTCAGCTGAACGCTAAACACTTTCAAGCGAAATGCATCTCCAACAAACACTATTTTTTATATCGCGAATGGCACTGTTTCTTCTGTTTTCCGAGCGCATCGCAACTCTTCTCCATCAAAGAGATATCTTTCGTTTCAAAGGCCTCCTGGAACGTTTGGCACGCTTCTTTGAAATCAAAGTAATATTCGTCACCACTGCCTGGAGAGGTTATCATTTTTTTCGCGTCATCAAGAAACTCCTGCACGAGACCGGATTCAGGCGGCCTCTTTGACGAGAGATCGTTCCGAATCAGCTTGAAGGTGGCGGACATCCTTCTCTTTAACTTTCTATATTTCATACCAGTAAACGTAAACCAGCTGAACGCAGCGAAACTACATTCTTTTTTTCTCTTTAT
>DAOVSZ010000089.1 GCA_030627725.1 Desulfobulbaceae bacterium | reverse complement strand
CTGTTCAGCCGTATACGAGGCACGACTCTCCAGAACCATGTTGCAGCCGCAGCATTTTGCGGCGGCCTCGGCACCGCCCTTGCCGCTCTTTTTCTGGCGCTCTTTCTTGCCGCGGGCGGTGACGATTTTAGCGGTGTCGCAAAAATCGCCCTTGCCGCGCACCTTCCTGTGATCATAATAGAATCGATACTCTCTGCATTCACTGTTTCTTTTCTTTTCAAGGTAAAGCCTGATCTGCTCGGCCCCGGATTCTTTCAAACCGAACCCTCGGTGACTGTTGATGAGTCTGCCTGCTGAGACAATTACCCTGCCGCTCTCATGGTTGTTGCTGTTTTTTGCTCTTTTCGCATCGCTTTTGGCCCTTGCAGCACGCTCCTTTCTCTCCACGCCACAACCATCTGCGTCCACACCCGGCCCCTACTCCGGCCTGGCAGCTCTTGATCACACTGCCGATACCAGGTCCCTGTTTCATACATGGGACCCGCGCCTCAAGGTCCTCTCGCTTCTCTTGTACTGTTTTTTCGTGGTCTCACTCTCCAGTCTTCTCTTTGCCTCTGCTGCCGTTCTTATCGCCTTAGCCGCAGTGATAATCGCAGGCATCCCGGCACAGGCCGTCCTCCGACGCATGACTGCCATGGCTGGATTCTTAGGCATGTTTCTTGTTGTTATGCCGCTCACGGTCCCGGTTCAAGAAGGAGACACTCTCATCCGATTTACGCACCTTCCCTTTTTTACCTTTAACGTCCGCGGGATTCTGACGGCGCTCGCCATTATCACGAAGGCTGCTGCTATTTCCCTTATGATGGGGCCGCTGGTCAACACCAGCCCTTTTCCAATCACTGTCCGGGCCCTTTCCAGTCTCGGCGTCTCTCAAAAAATCTGTCAGATGCTGCTTCTTACACACCGTTATATCTACGTCTTTCAACATGAAATTAACCGGATGCAGACCGCTATGCGGGCAAGGGGCTTTATGATGCGCTCAAATCTTTCGACCATTCGCACCATCGGCAATTTCTTAGGCATGCTGTTTGTGCGCAGTTTTGAACGGACCGAACGCGTCTACGATGCCATGCTGTGCCGAGGGTTTACCGGCGCCTTTCCCTCTCACGAAAGCTTTCATGCAAGGGGAAAAGACTGGATCATCAGCGCATCCTGGATCATTCTCGGAGCCGTCCTTTTTATTCTGGATAGGTACTGGTATACCGGTTAATTTTTTTTTAACGGAAAAAACGTATGCACGAACTTGCAGGCTTCACCAGACATGAACAGAAAGCCCCTCCGCTTTTCAAAACCAAGGCCTTGTCCTTTCAATACCCGGACGGCCGACAGGCGCTGCAGGGTATCGATCTCGCAATCTATCCAGGCGACCGTGTCGCCCTTGCCGGCGTCAACGGCTCCGGCAAATCCACCCTGGCAAAACACCTCATCGGCCTTCTCTCTCCTACGAGCGGCGATTGTTTTTATAAGGAAAGACCTCTTTCAGGAGACACTCTCACCCATGTCCGCCGGGAAGTGGGCATCCTTTTTCAGGACCCGGACGACCACCTCTTCTGCAACACCATTTACGACGACATTGCCTTTGGCCCGATGAACCTGGGATGCGGGCCGAAAGAGGTAAAAAGACGAGTCGAGAAGGCATTATCCGATGTTGATCTCGAAAAACTTGCCTACAGGCAGCCCCACACCTTGAGCCTTGGCCAGAAAAAAAGGGCGGCGTTTGCAGCTGTCATCGCCATGCAACCGGATGTGCTCATCCTGGACGAACCCACGGCCAACCTTGATCCGAAACAGAAAGTAATATTCCAGAAACTTCTGCAGAGATTCAGCGGCACCCTGATCTGCATCAGCCATTTTCTCCCCTTTGTTCATTCTCTCTGCAAAAGGGCCGTTGTCATGGCAGAAGGCCGGATCCATCATGACTTTTCCTTAAACGAACTTATCGCACACCAGGAGGCCTTGCGGGAGCACGGCCTGGACCACACCTTCCGCTTCAACTGCTGCGGCAGCGGTGACCATCATCACCATACCGACCATTCTCACCCCAAAAGTCCGAGAGCTCCCCTCAACAAGAAGAGTACGCAACACGATCGTGCCAGCCTCATACGGATGCGGAACTATTCTTTTGAGTACCCTGACCGCAGCCAGGCGCTCCATACTATCGACATCACCATCCATCATGGAGAAAGCGTGGCAATTGTCGGAGAAAACGGGGCCGGCAAGACGACCCTTGCATCCTGTCTCATGGGTATTCTGCGTGGCAGAGGAGAATATCTGTTTCAGGGAAACCCTGTCTCCGACTCGCTGCGCAAACGCCTCTGGCAGCATATCGGAATGGTATTCCAGGACTCTTCGGATCAGATTTTCTGCCCGTCATGTGAAGAAGAGGTCCGTTTCGGGCCCGAACAGATGCAGCTTGAAAAAGAGGAAATAAAAAAACGGCTGGAGGACTCTCTCCGCTTGACCGGGCTGAAAGGATATGAAAAAAGGGTCCCTCTGCACTTAAGCGGCGGAGAGCGAAAACGTCTTGCCATTGCAGCAGCTTACAGTATGCTGCCACCGCTCTTGATCCTTGATGAGCCAACGGCAAACCTTGATCCGGAAAGTGAAAAGCTGCTCATCTCTATCTTGAATGACCTTGATATTACAAAAATAGTGATCAGTCACGACATGTCCTTTATAGCTCATTGCTGCGAACGAACACTGGTAATGGACCAGGGCCGGATTGTCAAAGATTCGAAAACAGCCGAATTTCTCGGCGATAACCAGCTTGTTTCTCTGAATATGCTCGACTACACATATAAAAATATATGTGCCCATGGGTAAATATTATGTAACTATATCAGCGTGATAGCTGAAAGTGTGCAAAACCACCGACCTGTAACTGTTCAGCAGTGCTTCAGATGTGCACAAGCAGGCTGACGAGCTATAGTTGGCTATGCGAGAAGGCCTGATCGTGTGCAGGTAAGCGAGCTTGCGAGACTCCGGGTGGAGTGCTGCTGAACAGTTACAATATTATCTCTTTCAGAATTTGTAAGAATTTCCTAATATATAAGAATGAAAGAAGATAATCGATCCGGTCCACGCTCCTTTTTTTCAGAGAATCTCTTCCTGATCACAGGGATTGCCTTTGCCATCCTGTTCTGGATATTCGAATCCTACAATCATTTCATACAGTTTCACAATATCAGCTTCTGGGATGAAATCTTTCACCCGAACACGCATGAACTCTGGATGCGGGCCATCATCGTCCTGCTCTTTCTCCTCTTTGGAATTTCAACCCAGCTTTTGTTCAACAAAATCAAAGCGGCGGAGAATATTACCAAGCTTGCCAATGCGGAACTGGACCAGATATTTCAGACTGCGGCAGACGGCATGCGGGTGATTGACAACGATTTCAATACACTTCGGGTGAACAGGACCTTTCTGGCTCTGACCGGATTGACCAAACAGGAAGTAGAAGGGAAAAAATGCCATAAGATTTTCTCCGGACCAAAATGCTTTACGCCCGACTGCCCCCTCACCCTGATCATGAAAGGAGAAAAACGGGTTGAATACGAAACGAACAAGGAACGGACTGACGGGACAAGGATTCCCTGTATTGTGACGGCAACACCATTTTCCGATGCAAATGGCCGGCTCATCGGTATTGTCGAAGATTTTAAAGACATCTCCGGACAGAAAAGAGCAGAGAAGGAAAAGGCGCAACTCGAGGACGATCTCAGGCATTCTCAGAAAATGGAGGCCGTCGGCACACTGGCAGGAGGGATAGCGCACGACTTTAATAACATCTTGAACGGCATGCTGACCTACACACGCCTGCTTAAAGACGGCCTTCCCAAAGGGAGTGAACAGGAAAATTTTGTACAGGAAATCATGAAAGGCGGCAAACAGGCCGCAAATCTCGTCCGGCAGATACTTGCATTCAGCAAAAGAACGGAATATAAGCGACGTCCTCTGCAGATCCAGCCGATTATACGAGAGGCCCTGAAATTCCTGAAAAGGTCACTGCCGACCACCATTGAACTGCGCCAGCATCTGGACTCAGATACCAGAGCAGTGCTGGCGGATGAGACACAGATTTATCAGGTGGTCATGAACCTCTGCACAAACGCCTATCATGCAATGCGTGAGCATGGCGGCATCCTTGAAGTCAGACTTGAGCAGGTAGATACCGACAGTGTCCTGATCGGCAAAATCGGAGACCTCAAAGGCCGGAAATTTGTCCGCCTGACCGTAAGCGATACCGGATATGGCATGGATAAATTTACCCGGCAGCGCATCTTCGATCCCTACTTCACAACCAAGGAACAGGGGGAAGGGACCGGCCTGGGACTTTCCAGGGTACACGGGATCGTCATGCGCCATAAAGGCGCCATTTCCGTAAAGAGCCGGCCGGGGAAGGGCTCCGAGTTTACCATCTATCTCCCTGTCGTTGACCTCGCGCCGGCCACGCAAGAACCTCATAAAGAGACCAAACTGACCCATGAGGGACACGGTCGGATCCTCTTTGTTGACGATGCTGAGTACAATGCACGGTCCGGCAAGCTGATACTGGAAAGTATCGGCTTCGAGGTGACGGCGCTCACGGACAGCGCCCAAGCCCTGGAGGTTTTTCGTGAGGACCCGAACAGGTTCGACATCGTTGTGACAGACCAGACAATGCCGCAAATGACCGGTTTTGAACTGGCCCAGGAACTCTTTCATGTCAGACCGGATCTGCCCGTCATCATGATTACGGGGCACAGTGAGATCGTAGATAGTGAACGGGCAAAATCGATCGGTATCCGGGAGTTTCTCCTCAAACCGCTTGACATTGACCTTCTTGCCGAAACAATTACAAATATTCTTGATTCTGCGAAGAAAAATTCAGGCTGAGTTTCATACGGACCTGCTCCGAATCCGGGACATCTCCGAACGTATCGCCTCACCGATTTGTATAAACTCTTTTGAAGCGTCACCGCCTTCCGGGCATCTTTTCATCCTCCCGAAAACCGTTACCCGGCCCATCTCCGCTATGGTCCGGATATTGTCAGCTACCAGCACCTCGTCTTCATCGTTGCCGGCATCGGAAAAAACAACGCCCAGAATCGGAATCTCCCTGCTTCTTAATGCTTCAAGGGTGAGAAATGTATGGTTCAGGGTCCCCAGACCGCTTCTTGCAACAACTATGATCGGCA
This sequence comes from Desulfobulbaceae bacterium, assembly GCA_030627725.1. Classification (GTDB taxonomy): domain Bacteria; phylum Desulfobacterota; class Desulfobulbia; order Desulfobulbales; family DAOVSZ01; genus DAOVSZ01. The sequence goes on along the minus strand of DAOVSZ010000089.1, from coordinate 3,846 downwards.
GTTTCAGTTCCGCCAGCACATCGGCCAGGAGAATCTCTCGAGTCAGCGGCACGAGCAATCCGCCCACACCTTCCACAATAAGCCTTTCATAGCGTAAAGCCAGTTCGCGGCAGCGGTCGACGACAACCTTCGTATCGACCCTTTTCCCCTCTTGCTCCGCGGCCAGATGAGGAGAGGCAGGCATCTGAAACCGAAACGGAACCTGCAGATCAAGCAGAGAGGGATCGCTTGAAATTCCTGCAGTATCGCAGCAATACGTCAAATCCTCGGATGAGACGGCATCCCCTGTACTCACCCATTTCTGATACCCTGCATCAACTCCCAGACTGCGCAGATATTTCAGCAGATGGGCACAGAAAAACGTCTTCCCCACATCGGTATCCGTGCCTGTTACAAAGAACACATTATCCATTGGTACACCTCACCAGGAAGACCTGATACGTCACCTCATATCCACCCTTGTGCCTGGCAAACCACTGACTCAATTTTTCCAGACGTCGTCGTGTAAGTATCGGTGCGGAAGGCTGCCACCCGGCAGTGCCTGTCATCCTGATCTGCGTCAAAAGCCCTAACAGCGAATCATATCTCCGCGTAAGACAGACCTCTTCCACGGTCACGGAATCAAAATATTCCGACAGGATCTGCTGGAGTGTATTTCGTGCAGGAAACCGGGCGGATGGGATATGAAACCTCTCGCCAAAGATACCGGCCATCCCCGCCCCCAGTTCGCACAGAGTTCCAGGACCGAATGTAGAACAGACAAAGCCCCCGCCTGGAAGGAGGAGTCCTGCAATCCTTTTTACTGCCGAACGGACATCCCCGAACCACTGAATGGTTGCATTACTTGTGACCAGATCAAAGGAACGATCTGTTTCGGCAAGAAACTTTTCCGCGTCCTCACATAAGAATTCCACAGTAGAAGAAGAAAACGCCGCCTTGGCCCTGGCAAAATCAATCATTGCCCGGGAAAAATCAAGTGATGTGATGGTGGCCGCCGAAAAGCGTCTTTTCAGAAGTTCCGTGAATCCTCCGGTGCCGCACCCGATCTCAAGAATGGCGCGAGCGCGCTCCGGCTTCTCAAGCCTTTTGGCAAGCAGGAGGGCGACCTCCCTCTGAACATCCGCGTATTGATCATAGGTGGCGGCAGCCTTGGAAAACTTCCCCTGTATGGTCAATTTTCTATGATACGATGGGAGGCGAAACTCAGACGAAAGGAAAACCGGATGACCGTCATGACCAAAAATCCTGCTCTCCACTCCGGGCAGTTCCGCCATCTGATCAACCGGGGCAATGATATCTCTGCGGCCGTGCAGAAGGTATGTCTCTCCCCAGGGAGTCAAAAAAGCGGCCCTGTCCACCGATTTTTCTTCACCCATCTCAGGAAAATCCCTTAAATAGTCGAGACACTTCAACAACAGGGATATGTCCGCCTTTTCAAGATAATCCTTCAATAACTCCGCTCTAAAGCGTTTATACACTTCCCTGTAGCCGGCAAAACACTTTCTATAAAAGTCCTCAAGAAAGGCCCGCGGGTCCCGACCGAGTTCATTTCTGATCAGATCGATTTCAGACGGCGGCCATTTCTTTCGCATGGAAAGAAGGACCACGCTTGAAATCCTCTCCGGATACCGTCCGGCAAAATCAAGAGCCAGGTTGGCGCCCAGAGACCAGCCGACAAGGTCGACAGCCTCGATATCCTCACGATTGAGAAAAGCGACAAGGGTTTCCGCGTACGTTTCCGGATCAAGATGTTCAACAGGAACGATCCAGGGAAGCTCCTGCTCCGCAAGGGAAATAACCCTGCCGTCAAATCCCCAGCCCGGGAAGAAAACAACAGGAGTTGCAGGGGCGGATTCAGAAAAAGCAGGTTTTCGAAAAAGATCGGTTTGCGTCATGTTGTTTTTCTATTTTTTCTCTGTGCCTTCTGCCTCTGTGCCTTCTGCCTTTATGTCGCGGCGAAGCTTTTGTTTAGCGAAGACGGATGTGCCTTAAATTTTACCGAATATATCCCTGCTCCTCAAGATACAGAAGGACCTCCTGCGCCGCCTCGGTGGGACTGATATCCGTCGTGTCAATCAAGAGTTCAGGGGTTACCGGGGGGTTGTACGGATCCGAAACACCGGTGACGCCCTTTACCTTGCCGGCCCGGGCCTTGGCATACAGCCCTTTCCGGTCCCTCTGTTCACAGATTTCAAGAGGAGTGGAGACATAAATCTCAATATATCCGCCGTATCGGCTGATAAGTTCACGGTTCCGTCGCCTGGATTCTTCATAGGGAGCAATCGGCGCACACAGGGCAATGCCTCCGTTTTTGGTAATCTCGCTTGCCACAAAACCGATTCTGGTGATATTCAGGTTACGGTGTTGCTTTGAAAAAGTAAGCTCGCTGGAAAGATTTCTTCGCACGATATCACCGTCAAGCAGGGTGACCGGTCTGTCCCGCATCTCCATGAATTTAACAAACAGGACCTTGGCCAGGGTTGATTTTCCAGAGCCGGAAAGGCCGGTAAAAAACAGCGTAAACCCCTGCCTGCTGCGTGGAGGGAAGGAATGGCGCAGCTCTTCGACAATTTCCGGATAGGTAAACCATTCCGGGACCTCCAGACTGCATTCCAGCCTGCGTTTCAACTCCGAACCGGTAATACTCTTCACGGTCATAAGAGGTGAGATCTTGTCCTCAGGGACATACTGCGCCTTTTCTTCCACATAGGCCATCCTGCTGAGCGGCGCCATCTTGATGTCGGTCTCCGCCTCATACTCCCTGACCATTTCCTGGGCGGCATGCAGGGGATAGTACCGTTCTCCGTCCTCGAAACCGGCAAACGGATCTGCTTGATCTTCTGCAACAATAAAATGGCTGCAACCGTAGTTTTTCCTTATAATGGCATGCCACAAGGCCTCTCGCGGCCCGGCCGTTCGAACGGCAAGCGGGATGATGCCGAGCATGACCATGTTCTTCGGGAATTTTTTGACTATCTCCTGATAGCAGCGGACATGAGTATAATGGTCCATGTTCTCAGCATGCGTGGGCGCGACCACGGGCTGGAGAAAGATGTTGGCGCCGGCCTCTCGCGCCGCTCTGTGGACCATCTCTCTTTCCGCGCAATGCATATACGTATCAGTATGGAACCCGATCACGTTCCGCCAGCCATGTTGATAAAAACGGCGGTGGATCTCCGCCGGGGTCAGCCGGAGCTCGTTAAAATCATAATAGATCGGAAGATGCAAACCCTCAAGCGTGCCGCCGACATACCAGTCGGACGTCTGGTCATAAAACTTCCTCACACCAGGATGTTCTTCAGCATCATCAGTTCCAAAAACCGCCCGCGCCTCCCGCTTTTTGTCCGGCTGCCAGACATCACCCACGGTAAGCACGGCCAGCATAAAGCCCTCCTGATCATTTAAGGCCAGATTTTGCCCTGCCTGCAGGGAGGCCGCGGTCTCGGCATCTACATCCAGACAGACCGGCATGGGCCACAGCGCACCGTCAACAAGGCGCATATTATCCAGGATGCTCTCGTAGTCCTGCTTCCCGATGTAGCCGGCAAGAGGGAAAAATGCCCTGTTCAGCAAGAGTTCAAGATCGCACAACTGGCGAACATTCAGGTCGATCGAGGCATACGAAAGCGCCTCTTTCCGAAGGCTCTCAATTCTCCGAAAATGCACCAGAAGGCTCTCAGAATAATCATGACGGTCCACGGACTCCTCCTGTTTTTTCATTTTTTGATAAAGGTGTTGCGCCCAAAAGGCAACACCTAAAATTATCTTTTTTACACCTGCCTGTCAACGATGTACCTGCCGCACAAAAAAAATAGCCGCCCTGCCCCGGAAAACTTCCAAAGGCAG
>DAOVSZ010000322.1 GCA_030627725.1 Desulfobulbaceae bacterium | reverse complement strand
TCCAATCTCGAAGAGCTGATGGAGCAGGAAGGAGATGTCAAAAGCACTATCGGCCTTGGCCATACCCGCTGGGCCACCCACGGCGCCCCTTCCGAAGCCAATGCCCACCCTCATAGCGACTGTTCCGGCAACCTGGTTGTCGTCCATAACGGCATCATCGAAAATTACCGCTCCCTACGTGAAGAGCTCAAGAAAAAGGGCCATGCATTTTCATCAGAGACCGACACGGAGATCCTTGCCCATCTCATTGAGGAATTTCTTGAAGATGATTTAACGCTTGCAGTCAGAAAGGCGCTTGAAAAAGTCGAGGGATCCTTTGCCCTTGGCGTCCTCTGGGCCAAACAGCCTGATATGCTTATTGCCGCCCGCAACCAGAGCCCTCTGGTCTTAGGCACGCATGAATCCGGCGCAAGTTTCATGGCATCAGACATCCCGGCCCTTCTCCCATACACCCGTAAGGTTGTGTTCCTTGACGACATGGAGCTTGCGGTCCTCAAAGACGGCGACTGGCAGGTCATGCGTCTTGACAGCGGCGCTCCGGTCTCAAAAGAGATTCAGACCATAGACTGGAACGCCGGCATGGCTGAAAAAGCCGGGTTCAAGCACTTCATGCTCAAAGAAATATTCGAACAGCCACAGGCGATTTTGAACACCTTCCGGGGCAGGCTGGACCCGGAAACAGGAGGCATCAACCTGCCGGAAATCGGCCTCAGCAAAGAAGAGCTCCGCAATCTGAAACGAATCTCATTCGTCGCCTGCGGCACCTCCTGGCATGCGGCCCTGGTTGCCAGGTACTGGATTGAAAAATGGGCGGAAATTCCCGTTGAGGTCGATATTGCTTCGGAATTCCGCTACCGGAAACTGCTGCTCGATGAAAACGTGCTCGTCATCCCAATCTCCCAATCCGGCGAGACGGCCGACACCCTTGCAGGGATGCGGCTTGCTAAAGATCTTGGGGCAAAGGTTGTTTCAATCTGTAATGTGCTTGGCAGCACCATCACCAGGGAATCACACGGCACGATATACACCCACGCCGGCCCGGAAATAGGGGTTGCCTCTACAAAGGCCTTTACCAGCCAGCTGACGGCCCTTTTTCTCCTCACGCTCCACCTTGCCCAGAGCAGAGACAAAATATCACCTGCGGACAGCAAAAAACTTGCAGCGTCCCTGCTCGAACTCCCCGCCCTTCTTGAGCAGGAACTGCCGCGCCTGCAGGATTCGATGGATGTCATTGCCAATGAATTTGCCCAGAGCCGTGATTTCCTCTATCTGGGCCGAGGCAGTAATTTTCCGATCGCGCTCGAAGGCGCCTTGAAGCTGAAGGAAATCTCCTATATCCACGCAGAAGGATATCCTGCCGGCGAGCTTAAACACGGCCCGATCGCACTCATCGATCGCGACATGCCGGTCCTGGCCCTGGCGCCCAAAGATCCGGTGTACCCAAAGGTCATCTCCAACGTCGAAGAGGTCAAGGCACGGCACGGCAGGATAATCCTTGTCGGCGCAGAGGGAGACTCAGACTTACACACGATATCCGACCATGTCATATTCATGCCCGAGGTCCATGAAGAATTAAACCCGATTCTCTACACCATCCCGCTTCAGCTCCTCTCCTACCAAATCGCAAATTTGAGAGGCTGCGATGTCGACCAGCCAAGAAACCTGGCCAAAAGCGTGACGGTGGAATAGTTAAGTTGATTGAGTTTGTTGTGTTATAGCGTTATAGAGTTTGTGGTACTCAATAACCCAATAACTCAACAAACCCCATAAAATATCATGGTGAATGCTTATGAAAATCCTTGTCACCGGCGGCGCCGGTTTTATCGGTTCGAATGTTGTAGATGCCTATATTGATGCCGGCCATGACGTTGTGGTCATGGACAATCTCTTTACCGGCAAATGGGAAAACATAAACCCGAAAGCCAAGTTCTATCTGATGGATGTCAGGTCTGAAGAAGTCTTTAAGGTCTTTAAAAAAGAACATTTTGACATCATCAACCATCACGCGGCCCAGATGTCTGTCCCGGCCTCAGTCGAAGATCCCGATTTTGACGCGGACGTAAACGTCAGGGGCTTTCTCAACCTTATGGAGTCGGCCCGGCAGACAGCTGTGAAAAAGGTGATTTTCATCTCATCAGGAGGGGCCATATACGGCGAGGCGGAAGAATATCCCACGACCGAACGTGCCCCGGTTGTCCCTCTTTCGCCTTACGCCATCACAAAGAATGTTTCAGAACAGTACCTGGCCTTTTACAAACATCAATACGCGATGGACTATACGGTCCTCAGGTATGCAAATATCTATGGACCAAGACAGGTCCCGCACGGCGAGGCCGGGGTCGTCTCTCTCTTCATGGACAGGCTCCTGTCCGGAAAACCCTGTACGGTCTACCACTATCCGGAGGAGCCTAAAGGAATGACCAGGGACTACTGCTTTGTCGGTGATGTGGTCCAGGCAAACCTCCTGGCGCTGACAAAAGGAAGCGGCAAAGCCTATAACATCGGAACAGAGCAAGCAACACATACTGCCGATCTTTTCTCTGAAATCTTTGCCGCAATCAAAGAACAAAGACCGGACACCGCAGACACCCTGAAAGATCCAAAGATCGGCCCGGCCCGACCCGGCGATTTGACCCGAAGTTGCCTGAAAACGGGAAAAGCTTTCCGGGAAATCGGATTTTCCGCAAAATGTCCCCTTGCAGAAGGCATCAGAAAAACGTTACAATGGCAAATGAACAAAAAGGGTTATTGAGTTTGTTGAGTTATTGAGTTTGTTGGGTTTATTGAGTTTGTGGTACTCAATAACCCAATAACTCTATAACCCTATAAACCCAATAACCCTATAACTCAATAACCCAATAACCTCATGCTGCCGGAAAAAATCACAAAACAAATCATTGCCGATTTTAAAAAATTTAAGCCTGAAAAAATTATTCTTTTCGGTTCATCGGCAAGAGGCGATTACGATGAATCGAGTGATATTGACCTT
>DAOVSZ010000154.1 GCA_030627725.1 Desulfobulbaceae bacterium | reverse complement strand
TCTCCTCAGGTTCACATGCAGAAGGTCGTATGTGTGCCAAGCAGATGGTCAAGTACTGCCGCGACCACGCTGACTTCAAACCTGAACTGTCCCAGACCGCTCAGGAACTGGCTGACGAGATCTATGCTCCGGTCAAACTGTATCACGAGCATGCCGGCAAAACCACTGCCCAAGACATCAACCCAGAATACTGCAAGCCAGCTGGTCTGACGATGCGCCTCATGAAGGCAACAGACGAGTATGGCGGCGGTGTTGCAACCTACTACATGACCTCCGGCAAATTGCTGAATATCTGTCTTGATCTTCTCGAGATGATGCGTGAAGATGCTGCGAAGATGGCTGCCGGCGACCTGCATGAGCTGATGCGTGCATGGGAGAACTACCACCGCATCTGGTGTGTAGAGACCCATATCCGTCACATCGAGTTCCGTAAAGAGTCCCGTTATCCGGGCTTCTACTACAGGTCGGATTACCCGAACGTTGATGACGAGAACTGGAAGTGCTTCGTCAACTCCACCTTCGATCCGAAGTCTAAGGAATGGAAGTGTGAGAAGGTTGAGTGCATCAATATCGTTGAGACCGATCCCTGGCTGTAATCATCGTTTTGATGTGTAGTTGAAATGTGTAAAGAATCTCCAGGCGCCGGAAAGGCGCCTGGAGATTTTTCTATACAGCAGCACATGATGCGAGATGATTGGATTTGGTTTTCCAGGTAAGCAGTTACTTGTTGACCGGAAGAGATTGATTTTTTATATAAAATAAAATGTTGTAACTTTTTACCTGAGAAACCAAAGGGAGCGATTCCTTTAAGGTTTACTGTATCTTTTTTTGCGTGTTTCTAATGATAAACTATAAAACGCAATTTTTTATTAACTTAGTTTAAGATTAATGGAGGAAAGGCATGACAGATGAGCGCAGCGCACCTGGGACAGGTGCCGTACTGGTCGTTGGAGGCGGAATCAGCGGGCTGACGGCTGCCTTGGAAGCCGCAGAGGTCGGAAATGATGTTTTTCTGATTGAAAAAAATCCGTATATGGGCGGTAGGGTTGCTCAGTTGAACCAATATTTCCCGAAACTGTGCCCCCCTTCCTGTGGTCTGGAGATCAATTTCAAGCGGGTCAAGAATAATCGCAAGATCCGGATGTACACCATGACCGAGGTGAAGAAGGTCGATGGTTCCGCAGGCGCCTATCAGGTGACGCTGGAAACCGCGCCCCGCTACGTCAACAACAACTGCACGGCCTGTAATGACTGTGTGGATGTCTGCCCTGATGAGCGTTCAAATGACTTCAACTTCGGCATGGACAAGACCAAGGCCATTTACAGACCGCATGAAATGTCTTTTCCGATGAAGTACGCGATTGACATGGACGCCTGTTCAAAATGCGGCAAATGCAAGGACGCCTGTAAGTATGACGCAATTGATCTCGACATGCAGGCGAACACCGTTACCGTGGATGTCGCTTCTATTGTCTGGGCCACCGGTTGGAATCCCTACGATCCGACAAAGATGGACAACCTGAAGTTCAACGAGAGCGATGCCATTATCACCAATATGATGATGGAGCGTCTTGCTGCTCCTGCCGGCCCTACCGGCGGTCAGATCCTGCGCCCCGGCGACAACAAGGAACCGGAGAGCTTCGGTTTTGTTCAGTGTGCCGGGTCCCGTGATGAGAACCACCTTGAGTTCTGTTCCTATATCTGCTGTATGGCGACCATGAAGCAGATCACCTATATCCGTGAAAGATATCCCGAGGCCCCGATATACGTCTTCTACATCGACCTGCGGACACCTGGGAAATACGAGAAATTCCGCGAAAAACTGATGGCTGACGAAAACACCCACTTTATTAAGGGCAAAGTTGCTGATATTATCCCTGAGAGTGATGGCGGAGTCACCGTGGTTGCTGAAAATGCCGTGACCGGTGAGAAGATTCAGCAGAAAGTGGACCTGGCTGTCCTGGCTACTGGTATGGACCCGGCAATCAAAGATAAGAGCGCATCGCTCGGCCTGCAGACCGATACAAACGGTTTTGTGATGTCCGATGCGGAGAAAGCCATGCTTTCAGCTGGTTGTGCCAAGAAAGCAGCTGATGTAGTGACCTGTGCTCAAAGCGCAACTGCAGCAGCCTTAAAAGCCATACAAGTGTCAAGGAGGTAATAGACAATGGATATGAAATACGGTGCATATATTTGCACAGGATGCGGCATCGGAGATGCCCTGGATATAGAGGCCCTTTCCGGCGTTGTTACCGGAGAGATGAGTATGGACTGCAAGTCCCATGAGGCGCTTTGCAGCGCAGCAGGGCGTGCCATGATTGAGGCTGACAAGGGTGAAGGCGTCAATTGCTTTGTTATCGGCGCCTGTTCCCAGAGGGTTATGGAGGACGAGTTCAATTTTGGCGATGACACCATCACCGTCCGCGCCAACCTCCGTGAGCAGGTTGTCTGGTGCCAGCCCGAGGATGCGGATGCCGAATATGTCATGGAACTGGCATCCGATTACATGCGCATGGGATGCACGAGAATTCAGAAGTGTGAACTCCCTGAGCCGTATGAGCTCGAGTCGATCAACAAGAGGGTCCTTGTTATGGGTGGCGGCTTGGCCGGACTCACCGCGGCAAAAGAGGCGGCGGCAACCGGTTATGAGGTCATTCTGATCGAAAAGGCAGATACCCTTGGCGGCAAGGCAGCGGGCTGGCGGAAGCAGTTTCCGTCCAAGGCCCCCTGGACGGAACTCGAAGCGCCGAGCGTTTCCGACATGATCAAGGATGTTGAGGCGGATGCGAACATCACCGTCAAGACCGGAACGGAAGTAGCACGAATTGCAGGAGCTCCGGGTGAATATAAAGCGACCTTCAAACCGGCAGGCGCCAAGAGTGAGTGGGACGCGCCGGCTAAAGTCGCTGTTGATGAGCAGGACCTCATTGACAAGGGCGAGATGGAAGATCCGAATGCTGGGTTGAAACCCTATATGGAAGCCAATCCCGATGCGGAACTTGTCGGCGCTGTTGTTCTCGCTACCGGCTGGATCCCGGCTGATGTCTCTGAGTATGAACATCTCGGACATGGGACGATTAAGAACGTTGTGACCAATGCCGAGTTTGAAAAGCTTGCAAAAGAAGGAACCGTGCCTGCGCGTGTCGCCTTTGTTCAGAGTCCCGGCGGCGCTGATCACGACAGGGATTTTCCTTACTGCAATTCAGTAACCAGCATGGTTGCCCTGAAGCAGGCCCAGTACGTGCGTGAAGATAACGCAGACGGCAAGGCCTATATTCTGTATCAGCATATGAGAACTCCGGGCAACATGGAGCTGTATTACAAGGCTGCCCAGGATGATGACGGCATTTTTCTGACCAAGGCGAATGTGATGAAGGTTGAAGATGCCGGCGACGGATCGCTTTCAGTTGCCATTGCAGACACCCTTTTGAATGAAGACGTGGTCTTGAGTGTCGACATGGTTGTCCTTGCCGCCGGTATGGAGCCGACAACCAAGGAAGAGAACACAATCAACCTTGCCTATCGTCAGGGCCCGGCATTCATGGACCTTGAGCTCTTTGACGGCTATGCCGACTCGCATTTTGTCTGCTTTCCGTATGAAACACGCAGAACAGGCGTTTATACCTGTGGCGGTGTAAGAAAAGCGACCACCATGGAAGAGACCATTGACGATGCCACCGGCGCTGCATTAAAGGCCATCCAGTGCATCGAGTCTGCTGACCGCGGTGTTGCCGTGCATCCAAGATCCGGTGACAAGACCTATCCGGAGTTCTTTTTTCAGAGATGTACACAGTGTAAACGGTGTACGGAAGAATGTCCGTTCGGCGCTCTGGACGATGACGAAAAAGGAACGCCGCTGCCGAATCCGACCCGCTGCCGTCGCTGCGGCACCTGTATGGGGGCATGTCCGGAAAGGATCATCGGCTTTAAGGATTACAACATCGATATGATCGGTTCGATGGTCAAAGCAATCGAAGTTCCGGACGATGATGAAGACAAGCTCCGTTTTGTTGTCTTTGTCTGTGAAAACGATGCCCTGCCTGCTATTGACATGTCCGGTATGCGCAGAAATGCAATGAACAACCTGGTCCGCTTTATCCCGGTACGGTGTCTTGGTTCCGTCAATATGGTATGGATCAAGGACGCTCTTTCTGCCGGTTTGGATGGAGCTATGATGCTTGGCTGTAAATTCGGTGATGATTATCAGTGCCATTTTGTCAAAGGCAGTGAGCTTGCTGATAAACGAATGGCGAATATCGGTGAAACATTGGGCAGCCTCGGCCTTGAACCTGAAAGGGTTGCAGTCAAAGAGATTGCAATAACCGATTACGACAAGGCTCCTGCTGTTATCGAAGAGTTTGTTCAAAGCATCATTGAACTTGGACCGAATCCATTTAAAGGATTTTAATTTTATAAAATCTATGGTATGCCTTCTGAAGGAACCCGGCAGGGTTCCTTTGGGAAGTGTGCTGGTTTTATGAAGTAATCATCTGATTTTTTGGACAACAGGCAGGCATAAAAAAATGGTTGACCGAATGGAGGCTTCAACATGGCAGAAGGAATGAGGGTAGAACCGGATTTAGAATTTATAAAGTATCTGAAAGGTGCCGGAGGTGATACGCTGAAAAAATGCTTTCAGTGTGCAACCTGTTCGGTTGTTTGTCCTCTTGCAACGGACAAGAAGCCGTTTCCTCGAAAGGAGATGATCTGGGCGCAGTGGGGTCTGAAGGACAAGCTGGTCGCCGACCCGGACGTGCTGCTTTGTCATCAGTGCGGTGACTGTACGGCATATTGTCCCAGAGGGGCAAAACCGGGCGATGTCCTCGGCGCCATACGAGCGTATGCATATACCCATTATGGTTTTCCAGCAGGACTTGCTAAACTGTGCACGTCCTCAAAGAACCTGCCGCTTCTTATCGGGCTTCCTGCCGCATTGATTCTTGTGTTGTGGGCCATCTCAGGCGGTCTGCATCTTCCTGATGCCCAGACCTTCAAGGAAGTCGGCCTGACGAATTTCTTCGGTCACTGGGATTTCCACTGGCTGACGAAGAATGTGTTTTTTATTGATATTATTTTTGTGCCGGCCTTTATGTTTGCAGCGTTTGCCGCATTCAAAGGGGCTTCGGCGATGTGGAACAAGATGGTCGAGGGCCTTGGCGGTGATCCGGCATTCCGTCCATCCTGCAAACAGTTCGCGATTGATTTCCTGTGGCCTTCGATTGTAGAGACCATTCAGCACAAGCGTTTTAACGAGTGTACTGAGAACAAGGACAGAGTAAACGGACATCTGCCGCTCATGCTTGCCTTTCTTGGTCTTCTGCTGGTCACCGGATATTCTTTTGTTGCCAAGGACATCGTCGGTCTGCTTATTCCGAGCCTGCATGGGCCTATCGGCATGATGAACCCGGTCAAGTGGCTTGCCAACGTTGCAGCGATCGCGATGATCGTCGGCATCGCCATCCTCTGGGGCAACAGGAAAAAGATGGAGGAAGAGCAGGGCGTGACCCCTACTTTTTATGACTGGTTCTTGATCTGGGAGATCATGGCCGTTGGCGTGACTGGACTGGTTGCGGAACTTTCTCGGCTTTCCGGTCTGGTTTTCCCTGCGTACCTGTTTTACTATCTGCATCTTGTATCGGTTCTGATGCTGTTCCTGTATATGCCGTATACGAAATTTGCCCATATGGTCTACAGGACAGTTGCCATGGCTTTTGAGAAGTATCGAGAGAGTGGTTTTGCAGAGAATCAGGAAGAAGCGTAGATAAAATTTCTGATCGTGCATGAAAAAAATGGTTGATGTTTGACCCTGATACTATTACTATGCCTGGTCACGCTGGCGTAGCTCAATTGGCAGAGCAGCTGATTTGTAATCAGCAGGTTGCGGGTTCAAGTCCCATCGCCAGCTCCAATGTATACATAAGACTGGCGGGACATTAACTAACATATTTGACGAATATATTCACGCCATACCAGTGTAAACCGGTATGGCGTGAAAGTTTTATAGCTGGAGGGGTTCCCGAGTGGTCAAAGGGAACAGACTGTAAATCTGTCGGCGAAGCCTTCGGAGGTTCAAATCCTCCCCCCTCCACCATTCATAATCAGCTGCCGGCACAGCATCCGATCTTTATTATTTGCAGCCTGCAGCGCTTGAAGATAAAACCTATGTATTCCGTCGTTCATAGGCGTGTATGTTCCCTCCTCATTTACCTGCAGTGCAGGAAAACTCGTACAGCAAAAATGTTACTGTCATCTCCAGCTGATGGAGATGATAAGGATTTTGATGCAGCGGGAATAGCTCAATTGGTAGAGCATCAGCCTTCCAAGCTGAGGGTTGCGGGTTCGAGACCCGTTTCCCGCTCCATACGTAAACATAAGTACTGTATGGACGTGCATGTAGATGGCGCCATATTTCAGGAGTGCTGTGGTGCTGGACTTTGTGTCGAGCTTCTGGATGTTATGTCGCCCATGTAGCTCAGCAGGTAGAGCACTTCCTTAGTAAGGAAGAGGTCACCGGTTCAAGTCCGGTCGTGGGCTCCAAGCAATGTTGTTAAAAAAGATATTAATGAATTATCGGGCTCAAGGAGATGTGACATGGCAAAAGAGAAATTTGAACGAACAAAACCGCATGTAAACATTG
>DAOVSZ010000120.1 GCA_030627725.1 Desulfobulbaceae bacterium | reverse complement strand
TCTGCACTCAACAGCCCTGATGCTTGTCCATACGGTCAGCTTGAAATCCCTGAAGGTGATCTTTACCTTTTCTTCTTTGGAATTCGTCTCTTCAAGATAGGCCGCGACCCCGTCTTTTAAAACGAAGATCAGACCCGAGTCGAGCATCTGCTGCATGGCAGGGTAGTTTTTGCTGGCAGCGAGGTTATTTGCCGTTTTGACCATTTGTATGTTCTTGGCTGCGAGATATCCTGCTTTGGTGGTGCATACTGGTTTCTCCGCTGCGGAAACGACAGGGATGAGAAGAAGGCTGATAAGAAGTAGAAGCGTTTTCATTTTTATTCCTCCGTTGTTGAAATCGCAGAACGCAAGTGCGGGATTGTCTCTTGATGTTCGCATGAAGCACAAAAAGATGTCAAGAGAAGATTCGGCCCCTGGATTAAAATTCTTGTGAATCAGCAAGGGAAGTTGTTATGTTTGGGGAGTGAAACTCTTACCCATTGTAATTTCCAGGAGACATCCGTGACGGAAAAACTGACAAGAACAGTCAAAGCGGCCGGTTGAGCAGCCAAGCTGAGTCCAGGGGACCTGGACCAGATACTCTGCGGTCTGCCGATTCAGACTGACCCGAACCTGATCGTGGGCCTCCAGACCTGTGACGATGCAGGGGTCTATCGATTGAACGATGAGACCGCCCTGATCCAGACGGTTGATTTTTTTACACCTATTGTCGACGACCCTTACCGGTTCGGTCAGATCACGGCGGCAAACGCCTTAAGCGACGTCTATGCCATGGGAGGAAAGCCGCTCCTTGCCATGAACCTGGTCGGGTTCCCTATCAAGGAGATGGACACCTCTGTCTTAAAGGAAATCATCCGCGGCGGTCTTGACAAGATCAACGAGGCAGGCGCTCTTCTGGTTGGCGGCCACAGTATCGAGGACACTGAGTTGAAGTACGGCCTCTCGGTAACAGGGACCGTGCATCCGGATCGGGTGGTGCTGAACGCAGGGGCACAGCCCGGGGACCAGCTCCTGCTTACAAAACCGGTTGGCACAGGTATCCTTGCCACGGCGGTGAAGGGCGGGCTTGCCGGAGAAAAGGTTGAAGAGATGATAGGCGAGGTCATGGCTGCCCTGAATCGGGCTGCCGCCGAATGCATGACCGCGGTTGACGCCCATGCCTGCACCGATATCACCGGATTCGGCCTTCTGGGACATCTGTATGAGATGGTCCACGCTTCCGGTGTATCAGCGCGGGTTTCCGCCTCCTCCGTGCCCCTTCTCCCCGATACCATGCACTTTGCCTCCATGGGTATCATCCCTGAGGGCGCTCATAAGAACAGGGGCTTTTATCAGAAATGGGTCGATTCCTTGCTTGCTGTCGATGATCCGATGGAAATGGTCCTCTTTGATCCTCAAACCTCAGGCGGCCTTCTGATCGCGGCCTCACCTGCGGATATCCAGCAAATCATCGACCGCCTCACCCGGGAGGGGTATCCTTTTGATTTTGCCGTCATTGGGGAGATAGAAGAAGGAGATGCCGGCAGGATACGGGTAGAAAAGTGAAGGTCCTGCTCGTTGCCAAACCATGGAAGGGCGGGCTGGCACGATATGTCTATCAGGCGCTCGAAGGACTTTTTCCCGGCAATGTGCAATGGGTGTATACATATCCAACCGGTATCATGGGAAGTCTTAACTACCGGCGCGACAAAACGGCCTGGAAGAAAAATCTCGTCGATACCATCCGCAACGCTCACTATGACGCAGCCATCTTCATTAACCACTTTGCCGGGTTCGAGGCGCTTCGGTTCAGCGATACCCACATCATCTGGCTGACCGACGGCCCGACGTTTACCGAACGAGAGCTTTCTCCCTACGGCAGGGTATTTGTCTCGGACCAGGGCTATGAAGAGGGGCTTGTTGCAGCTGTCGGTAAAAAACGCATGAGAGGGGTCCTTCCCTTTGCTTTTTCTCCGGACATTCACGTTCCCTGCGCATCCTCCGGAAGAAACCGCGATATCTGCTTTATCGGCAACCGGGACGAAAAAAGAGACAGGCAGCTGCAGGCGCTTCTTCAGGCAGGATTTCGATGCACGATCGTTGGCAATTATTTTCTCCGCCATCCCCTGTTCTGGAAATATCCGATAAGTTTTCATCCCTCTATTGCAAATGAAAAGATGGGTCTGATCTATGCCCGTCACAGGATTTCTCTGAATATCCATGCCAAGGTTGTCCGCAAGGGAACAAATATGCGGACCTTTGAATGCGCCGGCTATGAAATTCCTCAGCTGGTGGAATATTGTGAAGGGATCGAAGAATATTTTGAACCGGAAAGGGAAATTGCGGTGTATAAAGACCCGGAAGAGATGATCCAAAAGGCAAAAGAGATTCTTGGTGACAGCGACCGGGCTCAATCCATGGCAAGGAAGGCACGGGAAAGGGCCCTTTCCGAGCATACCTATCAGCATCGGGTGCAGACAATGCTGGACGGCATTATGTAGCCTGGAGACCGTAAATGCACATGGATGAACAATGGAAAAAGATGATCAGCTCGGGTCGGCTGGAAGAGAGAAATGTGATCTCTATTGAATCCGTCGATTCCACCAACACCCTGGCAATGAAAAAGGGACGGCAGGGAGCTGTCACAGGCACGCTTGTTATTGCGGAGACACAGAGCAAGGGCAGGGGGAGGCTGGGCAAGACATGGGAGTCGCCAACTGGCGCTGGACTCTACTTTTCGATCATCCTCCGTCCAAAGCTTCTTCCTGCTGATCTGCCGAAAATCACCCTTGGCGCAGGCCTGGCTGTCTGTAAGGCGATAGAGAGAGAGACCGGGCTTTCTCCGGGTTTGAAATGGCCCAACGATATTCTCCTGAAAAACCGCAAATGCGGCGGTATTCTCACAGAAACAGACACGATGGCAACGACTGGACCAGCCATGGTGGTCCTTGGGATAGGCTTGAACATCACCACACCTGAGGAAGCCTTTTCCGGCTCTCTTGCCGAGAGAGCAACCTCTCTTCTTGCTGCCTCGGGCAGAATTTTTTCTCGGAGTGCTCTCCTGACCGCAATTGTTCAGGAGGTCGAAGAGGTGGTGGCCCGGATGGAAGAAGATGATTTTCCGGAAATCCTTGCCGAGTGGCGAGAACGAGACGGGATCAAGGGAAAAGAGATCTCCTGTGTTGAGGTCGGCGGTCGCGTTGTTAGCGGCATCTCGCTCGGCCCTGATGAGAACGGCGTCCTGCATGTTCAGGACAGCGCAGGAAGCGTCCATCAGGTCCTGTCCGGTGATATTAATCTGGCTTCAAAATAAAAAAGAGCCCAAAATGGGCTCTTTTCCTTCTGCCTTCTCACTTCTAACTTCTGCCTAAGTCCTTAATATCTATAATATTCCGGTTTGTACGGACCTTCAACCGGTACATCGATGTAGTCGGCCTGTTCTTTGGTCAAAGTGGTCAGGTTCACTCCAATCTTCTTGAGATGGAGCGTCGCGACCTTTTCGTCTAAGATCTTGGGCAGCACATAGACCTTGTTTTCGTACTGCTGTGGATTGGTAAACAGTTCGATCTGTGCCAAAATCTGGTTTGTAAATGAGGCGGACATCACAAAGCTCGGATGACCGGTGGCGCAGCCAAGATTAACCAGTCTCCCTTCGGCGAGAACGATTATCCGTTTGCCATCCGGAAAGATGACATGATCCACTTGAGGTTTGATATTTTCCCATTGGTATTGACGCAACGAACTTATTTCGATTTCAGAGTCAAAATGACCGATGTTACAGACAATGGCCTGATCTTTCATGGCAGCCATGTGATCGTGATTGATCACATTGACATTGCCGGTGCTAGTGACAAAGATATTACCCTGGGATGCGACATCATTCATCTCGACCACCCGATACCCCTCCATTGCTGCCTGCAAAGCACAGATAGGGTCAATTTCCGTCACCCAGACCGTTGCCCCCATGCCTCGAAAGGCTTGGGCACAGCCTTTTCCTACATCTCCATACCCGAGCACTACGGCAATCTTCCCAGCCACCATGACATCGGTGGCCCGCTTGATGCCGTCGAGTAAAGATTCTCGGCAACCGTACAGGTTGTCAAACTTGGATTTGGTCACCGAGTCGTTCACGTTCATGGCCGAGAAAAGAAGAGATCCTTCCTTTTCCATATGGTAGAGGCGATGGACCCCGGTGGTGGTCTCTTCAGTGACCCCGCGGATATTGGCCGCCATATCGGACCACTTTTGATCATCTTTCTCAAAGGTTCGTTGCAGCAAGCTTAAAACCGCAGACCATTCTTCGTTGTCGCTTTCTGTGGGTTCCGGCACGGAACCGGCCTTTTCAAATTCGACTCCCTTGTGGAGCAGCAGAGTAGCGTCGCCGCCGTCATCCAGGACCATATTGGGCCCCTTCCCGTCAGGCCAGGTAATAGCCTTTTCAGTGCACCACCAGTATTCCTCAATGGTCTCGCCTTTCCAGGCATAAACCGGGATGTTACCGGCTGCAATGGCGGCTGCGGCATGGTCCTGGGTTGAAAAAATGTTGCAGGACGCCCAGCGGACTTCTGCTCCAAGTTTTACCAGTGTCTCAATCAGCACAGCGGTCTGGATCGTCATATGCAGTGATCCCATAATCCGAGCCCCTGCAAGCGGTTCTTTTCCCGCGTATTCTTTTCGCAGGGCCATAAGCCCCGGCATCTCCGTCTCTGCGATTGCAATTTCCTTGCGGCCCCATTCAGCGAGGTTAATATCCGCAACCTTATAGTCGTTTTTTGTTGATGTAGCGCTCATTTGAGTTTTCTCCATTGTCCGGATGCTATAAATGAAAGCCGGGCTTGAAACAAGCCCGGCGTTTATGCTTCGAGTTTATGAACTGAACAGAAAAGGCCTTGGTCTGTTCGCAGTGCCTAAAGTCCGGCCGCCTCTTTCAACTCTGCCGCCTTGTCTGTTTTTTCCCAGGTAAATTCAGTCCGTTCACGGCCGAAATGCCCGTATGCCGCAGTTTTGCGATAAATGGGGCGCAAAAGATCCAGGTGCTGGATAATGGCCTTTGGTCTGAGGTCAAATATCTGGGTGATCAGTTTTTTTATCTTGTCATCGCTGATCTTGCCTGTGCCGAAGGAGACAACATTGATGGATACCGGTTGGGAGATACCGATGGCATAGGCGATCTGGACCTCGACTGCACTGGCCAGACCGGCTGCGACGATATTTTTGGCGACATAACGGCCCATGTACGAGGAGGACCGGTCAACCTTGGAAGGGTCCTTGCCGGAAAAAGCGCCGCCCCCGTGCGATCCCATGCCGCCATAGGTATCGACAATGATTTTGCGGCCGGTAACGCCGCAGTCGCCAACCGGCCCGCCGATAACAAATCTGCCGGTCGGATTGATAAAATACTTGGTATTGGCGTCAACCATGTTTTCCGGGATGATCGGCTTGATGATCTCCTCCATCACCCCTTCCTTTAAGTCTTCGTAATCCACATCAGGGCTGTGCTGGGTGGAAAGAACGACTGCTTCCACGCGTTTCGCCTTGTGGTCTTGATATTCAATCGTGACCTGGCTTTTGGCATCAGGGCGAAGCCATGGCAGGCGGCCTGCCTTTCTGACCTCGGCCTGCCTCTTGGTCAGCCGGTGGGCGTAGGTAATGGGCATCGGCATAAGCACCTTTGTCTCGGTGCAGGCATATCCGAACATCAACCCCTGGTCGCCTGCGCCCTGGTCAAGGTCAACACCGGTTCCCTCATCAACACCCTGAGCGATGTCGGCAGACTGTTTGTCAATGCTGGTGAGGACGGCGCACGATTTGTAATCAAAGCCCATTTCCGATGAATTATAACCGATTTCCTTTATGGTCTCGCGCACAACCTGGGGCATATCGACCCAGGCCGAGGTGGTGATCTCGCCCGCGATTATCGCCATGCCTGTTGTCACCATTGTCTCGCATGCGACCCGGGAGTTTTTGTCCTGTTCCAGGATAGCGTCGAGAATTGCATCTGAAATCTGGTCTGCAACCTTGTCCGGATGGCCTTCGGATACAGACTCTGATGTAAAAAGATGTGTAGCCATTTTTTCTCCTTAAGATGTTTAGGAACGTACATTAAATAATTTTGTTCAAGTTATTTAATTCCCGTCCCTTAGTAACTTTTTCGCAAAGTGGAAGCGGCTCCATGGTGTCATCTGAAGTAAGGATGAGCAGGAGACCGAGAGCAAGTAAAAAATGTCAAAAACTAGGTATATAGACAGGCGGGAAACCTTCTGTCAAGGAATTTATGGGATAAAATGCGCCTCCAGATTTTTAACCTCGCGCACAAGACGTTCGTTTTCAGGAACCGGGATGCCGAGAAGTCGAGCTTCATGCACCACAGCGCCGTTGATGGCATCGATCTCAGTGAAGCGTTGCCTGCGGATATCCTGGAGCATGGAGGAGATGTTTTTTGCTGTAGCGCGGCAGACTTCGATGGTGGCGGCAACTGGATCTGCACCTATTCGGACCCCCTTGGCACGGGCAACTGAAGCGGCCTCATTGACAGCGTCGGTAAGCCGTTTCCGCAAAGATGGAGACTCTGGAAGCTCGCCGTTCTGGCAGCCGGAAACGGCCGTGAGGGCATTGATGCCGACATTCACCAGAAGCTTGTCCCAGACATGGTCCAGGATGTTGGGTACGGTCTCTGTCTCAATCCCGGCCATGTTGAGCAGAGCAGCGGTCTTTTTAAGGAGTACGGAAGCATGATCGTCTGCTGCATGCAGAAACCCGATCCTGGAAATACCCCGACCTGCATGATGGATGCTCCCGGTCCCGGTCAGGGTCGCGCCTTGGGCGGTCACTCCTATTGCCCAGCAATTGGAATGCATTCTCTCCTGTAAAATATCGAGATGACCGATGCCGTTCTGCAGGGCAAGGAGCAGGCATTTTTCTGATAAAAGAAAAGAGACCTTCGAAAGGACTTCTGCCACGGCGTGCGATTTGACGCTGAGAAAAATAATGTCAGCCGCCCCGATTTCAGCCGGATCTGCTGTCGCCTTGATCGGACAGTTCAGACGATGACCGTTTTCCTCAAGCAGCAGGCCACGCTTAGAGAGCTGGGTGGCCCGGTCCGGATCATGGTCCAGCAGCCAGATCTCATGGTCTGTTCTGATCGCAATGGAGGCTGCCAGAAGACAGCCCAGCGCCCCGGGACCTATGACAACGATCTTCATCAGCATCTGCCTGGTGCGTGTTTGTCCGGATTGCCGGATTGATTGTAACCGTTCTGTGAAGCGTCTTATTGGGTTATCTGGGCATCTTCAATAATCGCCGAATATTTATATCCTGCCCCGAAATCTTTGTCAGCTGCAAGTATCCCTAGCGCGATGACAACAGAGTCTTTCTCCGGGACTGCATCCGTGGTCACAACCAGGTCGTGTGTATTCTGTGCCGGATCGCCGGAACCGTCCTGGATGTGCAGCCAGTTTTTGCCCATAATCTTTAAAGAGACTTTCATCACCTTGCCGCGGACCGCAACCTGTTTGCCGCTTAATTCCGCCTTCCGGGTAAAAAGTTCTCCCACGGTATAGCTGCTTTCTCCCGGGGCCTTTTCTACTGAAAGGTCGGAAAATGGGACAACGGCCTTGTTGCTCCCGGCGCCGACCGATGAAGCTGGGGCAGTGGTTGTCGGAGACTCCGCCTGCAGAGCCTCGGCAAATGAGGAATGGTTCCCTTCAGCGCCGCTTTTGGCTGATGGAGGTCCGCCCTGAACAAGACCTGAGGCAAAAGTTATCTCATCAAAGGTGCGGCCAAGGGTC
>DAOVSZ010000045.1 GCA_030627725.1 Desulfobulbaceae bacterium | reverse complement strand
GGCATGTATGATACCTTTTTGAGGTCGTCTATAGAACCATAATGAACCCCAGAAACCTCTTATGGATCCTGCCCCTGCTGGTCGTTATCAGTTCTCTTTTCTGGTGGCGGATTGCTGCGGATCTGCTCAAGCCGCGCGGAGATTTTGTTACACGATGGCATGATACACCCAAAAAAAACACTGCGTTTACAATGGATGATGTCCATTTTGCTCAGAGCAGAAAGGGCAAAGAGGAACTGCGGCTGACCGCCAAAAGGATCTTCTCTGGCGACAGCGACAATGTACTGCAGCTTGAAACCATTCAGGCAGTTACAGGCGGAAAGGAAGACTGGACCCATATTTCCAGCAAGAGAGGGCGGTATACGATCAAGGAGGAAATACTGACACTTCTTGGCAATGTCCTGATTACCGGCCATCAGGGATTTGAAATGCGGACCCAGGTTCTCCACTTTCTCACCCGGCTCAATAAGATGAACACAACAAGCCGGGTCCACCTGACAGGCAAAGATACAACGGTCACGGGAGGCGGCATGTCGTATGACTTCAAGACCGGCGTCATCCGAATCGGAGGCAGCGGCAGAGTGAGCTGCAAACTCCTTTGAACGTAAACATCCAGAAAAAAGGACCGTATCGATTATGAAGATCCTCGTTGTCGATGATTTTGACACCATGCACAAGATCATCCGTGATATCCTGATTGAACTTGGGTATGAAGATATCCTCCAGGCATACAATGGAGAAGGCGCGCTGTATCATCATGAACAGAGAGAAGATCGACCTGATAATTTCAGACTGGAACATGCCCAAGATGACCGGCCTTGAGCTGCTGAAAGCGGTCAGAACCAACCCTGAGCTGGCCGACACCCCTTTTATCATGGTCACGGCCGAGGCGGAAAAGGACAACATTGCCGAAGCGATCAAGGCGGATGTCGATCAGTATATTATCAAGCCTTTCAACGCCAAGATGCTGATTGAGAAAATAAAATTCGCCCTTCGAAAGAGAAAGAAATGATTATCTATCGGCTGACGCCGATAGATTCAGGCACAAAGTTTTTAACAACATCTGCCATGCAACATTCGTCTGTTTGATTGTTATCCACTATCCAACAACCGCAAAGCGTTATCCCGCAGGATCTTTCTTTCCCGCTCCTCTCCCACATTCAGGGCACGTAGTTTTTCTATCGCCTCCAACTGGTCTTCCCAGGGTGAATCCGACCCGAACAAGACGTACTCCTCAGGATGGTCCATGATGAGCGCCCTTGCTTCATCATGGGGGAGGAAATCAAGAGAATACGAAATATCCATATAGACCGGTCTGCCGATCAGTCTTTCACGTACCTCATCCCACAGACGCCAAGACCCAAGATGCGTTGTAATCA
The DNA here is from genome assembly GCA_030627725.1 of Desulfobulbaceae bacterium. Taxonomy (GTDB): domain Bacteria; phylum Desulfobacterota; class Desulfobulbia; order Desulfobulbales; family DAOVSZ01; genus DAOVSZ01. The sequence continues at coordinate 10,777 of DAOVSZ010000045.1, read as the reverse complement.
GTTTCAATTCGGGAAACCGCTCGATAATGTTTACAATTCGTGCCGGGTCGGCGATTCTCGCATCGGGGAAACCAATATCATACCCTGTATGCATGACCAGTATCAGGCCCAGTTCAGAGATCTTCCCGTAGACCGGCAGGAGCCGTTGTTCATCGATGGTGAACTCCTGGTAAAAAGGGTGAAGCTTGATTCCCTTGTACCCTTCGGCTCTGATCTGTTCTATCCGTGCAAGGCATTCCGGGTCTCGTGGATGAAAGGAGGGGAAGGGAACGATCCGGTCGGACCGGATCTTGTCGCTAAAGGAAAGGATGGAGGAAAACTGCGAGGGATTTGTGGCAATGAGGCAGACAACGCTTTTTTCTATCTCCGCCCGGTCCATGGAGGCAGTGAGGCCAGCAAGTGTCCCGTTCAGCGCCGCCTTGACGTTGCCTTTTTTTTCAAGCGCCGGAATAGTGCTTGCTGCCAGAGAATCCGGGAAAATATGGGTATGGAAATCGATATGTTTCATAGCGGATCAAGCAGCAGAACGCCTTCGTCGACCTTCAGGTCCATTCTGAATCTGTTGAGAAAACTCAACCCCAGGAGACCCAGTCCCGGCTGGTCTGGAAGATCGATAACCAGCGCCGGCACCTCGTCCACGGCCCAACCCTGAAGTTCGATGGATGGAAGAAGTATTTCCCGGGCCGTGACCACCCCGCCCGCGGTCTGCACCTTTCGAGTCGTACCGACCGAGCCTTCCAGCCCAAGGGCCTCCAGAGTAGAAGACGGTATGGTGACAAAAGACGCTCCGGTGTCAATGAGGAATTCATGCTCAAGCGCCTCGTTGATCCTCGCTGTTACCGGAATCTTTCTCGAACCGGGAGAAAACGTGATGACGATATGCCCTTCCCGGCCTTTCAATTTTGATATCCCGGCGGCAAGGATCATCTTTTTCTCTCTTAAGGCAGGGGGATATTCCTTCAGGTACAGAAGACGTTCCGCCTCTTGCCAGTTCCCGTCAGCCAGGGCCAGTTCAACCCCAAGAAGATGCAGTTCAAGGGCATCTTCAAAATATTTCTGCGCCCTTTTAAAGATCCGCCGGCCCCGGTCGAAATGTTCCTCTTCCAGAAGAGACGCGATCCAGCGCAGATAAAGATCGAGATGAAGCCCGTCAAGATGCGGGTCCGCATCATCAAAAACGTGCCGTTGGTCTCCGACTGTCTGTTCTATAAAATTTACCGCCGCTTCCAAACCATAACTCTTTTCCGTTGCCCGCACCACGTCATGCAGCAGTCCGGCATCCTGAATCGTCCAGAGAAGAGGCTCGGAAGAAAGACCGGCAACCTCCCGAAAATCTCCCTGCTGCACCATATAGCGAACCAGCTGCTGGATATAGGGGAAAATTATTTCAGGCCTTAAATACATCGGAAGGTCTTCGGGCGACACCTTGGCCTCCAGCCGGAACCCTTCTGCAAAGGCCTTGAGCTGGCCTTTAGCAGGGCTTTCGCTTCCCATTGCGAGCGCCCGAGCAAATTGCTCTTCTCTTCCGCCGGCAAAGGTTGCATTAAAGAAATCCTCAACATGGCTTTCATATTTGAGTTCTTTTCCTGCCTCCTCTCCCCACATGTAGGCGCCGTCAAGATAATCGCCAAAGGTCCAGCCTACTACCTTGTTCTCCTGCAGAAAGACTCCCGGCACGTTTATGGTTTCAGGAAGGGAGCAGAAGATAAAGATACCCGCCTCTCCTGCTGCAGTGAGAGAGATCGGATCTGAAATCTCTTTGGACAAAAGAGACATCCATTGCACCGGTTCATTCCGGTTCCATCGCTTAAAATCAGGCCCTTTCAGCCTGGCATCGCCTTTCAGACGCCAAAAACCGACCGCATCCCCATCGATCCAGAGACCTCCTTCAATCGCAATATCTCTGCCGGCAATAAAGGAAAAAAACCACCTGTCGCCGCCGAGACATGCCCGGGCAGGAAGGGCAAGCCAGACACCGCTCACCACTGCCGCGGGAACCTCCGCGATCAAGAGACCGCCGGGATCAATAATTGAAACGGAACCAACGACCATTTGGTCCACCATTTTCTCTTCCTGCTGCTCGCGTGTCAGCCCTTTCACCACCGATCTCTCTGCCGCCGCGGGACGGAAAGGGGTTGTTGCGGAAGAGGACCATGGTTTTCCGGTCAGCATCGGCCGTTCTATAGCAGTGTCCGGCTGACCGACGGCAAGGGTCTCCGGCATATGTCCATCCTGCATCGGCGGCATCTGTTTGCCCTCTTGCGGCAACAGGATCAGCACGAGGACAAAGGTCATCACACTACTGAGAAGAAGGGAGAGGGCAAGAACAGAGAGCCACTGCCTTTTCCTCAGCCTGGAAGGGATCCCGACCCGAAGCGAGACACCGCACTGACAGCAGAAAAAAGAACTCTCAAGGTTGTCGGAATCGCACTCGGGACATTGAATGATATTTTCTTCCATAATTTAGCTGGTCTGTTTGTATGTATATCGTAAGAATCTAACCTATTGTAACCTATCATATTACTACTTCAGAAATCAATCCTTCAATAAAGTCTAAAAACAGTTTAAGTCTCTGCTGTCGTGTAAATCTTATGGAATATTTTCAGATTTCATTGTAGATAGATCGAAATAGCGCTGCGTGATTGATTGAAGGCTGCGCTATAAAAAAATATTTCCTTTACTTTGTGTCTTCAGCCTTTGTGCCTATTTTTTTAACAAGGACAAAACATGCCAAAAGATATCCCGTTAAACGAAAGAATCATCCTTGCCCTGGATGTCGAACACCCGGACATTGCCAAGGACTGGGTCAGAAAGACAGAGTCCCATATCGGTTTTTACAAGGTGGGCCTGCAACTCTTTATGGCCAGCTGGTTTGAGATGGTCGACTGGCTTATCGAGCGCGGCCACAAGGTCATGGTCGACCTGAAATTTTTCGATATCCCGGAGACGGTAAAACTGGCCGTGGCCCAGCTCAAAGACCGCGGCGTGACCTTTGCGACGGTGCACGGCAACGACCCGATCTTAAGGACATCGATCCAGGAAAAAGGCGACCTCAAACTTCTGGCCGTGACTGTTCTGACCAGTTTCGGCGAAGAGGACATGCGCGCCATGGGAATGACCCAGAGCATCGAAGACCTGGTCTTCTTCCGAGCCAAAAGGGCCCTTGAACTCGGCTGCGACGGCGTTGTCTCCTCAGGCCTTGAGGCAAGACGCATCAGGGAGCATCTTGGCGAAAAACTATTGATTGTAACCCCGGGAATCCGGCCGGGAGCAAACCTCTCTGACAGCGGAGACGATCAGAAACGGATCGTAACCGCCCAGCAGGCGATTCAGGACGGAGCAGACTATATTGTAGTGGGAAGGCCGATCACCAAGGCGACTGATCCGGTCAGCGTCATTGTCGGGATGCAGGCAGAGATCAAAAAAGGGATGAAGTCAGAAGACAGAATGTAGGATGTCTCTACACATCTCCATGCACAATCGCCTTGGCAGGTATCAGCCCGGTAGCGCCGGCGGATACGATGTTGCCTGCCACGCCCGGTCCGTCTCCAGCAACAAAGAGCCCTTTCACCTTTGTCTGCAGATCACTGTCGGTCTCGAGCTGGGTGGCAAAGAATTTAATCTCCGGGGCATAGAGGAGGGTCTCGTCATTGGCAACACCCGGGACCACGTTGTTCAGCTTCTCCAGCCCTTCGATAATATTTCCCAATATCCGTCCGGGCAGGGCCATCGCGATATCGCCGCAGGTGACATTGGTCAGGGTCGGCACGATATAGCCTTTGCTGATCCGGTTCCAGGTACTGCGGCGGCCACGTTTAAAATCGCCGAATCGCTGCAGTATCGGGAGCCCGCCGCCGATCAAAGTAGCAAGCTCACCGATTGATTCACCGTATGCCTGATTGTCGGACACAGGTTCAGTCAGCACTACCTTGGAAAGAAAGGCAAAATTCGTGTTTTCCGATTTCCTGTCCCGGAAGGCATGGCCGTTCACGCAGACAAAACCACGGTAATTCTCCAGAGACACATACCCTTCCTTGTTGGTGCAGAAGGTCCTGGTCTGGTCGTCATATTTTCCGGTCTGGATAAAAAAGGTGGGGTCGTAGATGATATCGGTCAGGTCCTGCATGATATCTTTGTGCACTTCGACCCGGACCCCGACCTCGATGCCGCGCTGACTAACACCGATATCAAGCTGCTCCGCAACCTTGCCGACCCAGTCGGCGCCGACCCGGCCCGGGGCGAGGATAATATGCGGTGCGCGGTATTCCCCCTTGTTTGTCAGAAGCCCTGTGACCTTTCCCTTTTTCACAATCACGTCCAGGGCCTCTTCACGGGTGTGGATCGTCACCCCATTTTCCCGAAGGTGCTCAGTCATCGTGGAGATATGTCCGGGAAGCGTTTCACTGCCAAGGTGTTTCTGCCTGATCACAAGCAGATCGATACCATATTTTTTTGCATTTTTGCGAATCGTATAGGCTGCCTGCATATCAGTCGGGTAGACCGGTCCATCCATACCGAACGTATTGAAGATAATCTCGGTTTCGCAGATAAGCTTTTCCGCTTCATCACGTTCCATAAACTGGGTCAGGTCGGTTTTGCCGAGTTTATGGATATAGTTGAGCTTCCCGTCGGAAAAAAGCCCTGCCCCACCCACCCCGCAGAGAATATGACAGACCCGGCACCCCTTGCACCCGATATCGTCCTTCATCGGGCAGCTGCGTTTCGCACACTCCCGGCCCTTGTCAACAATAAGGACCCGCAGATTGGAATGCTCTGCAAGGTAATAGGCGGCAAAAAGCCCGGCAGGCCCTGCCCCGACAATAATGACATCATATTTTTTTCGATTCGGCATAAAAATGTACTTTTCCCCCCATGCATGCGGCCCTGCCGCAGTATGATCCCTCAATCTACCGTCATTGTAGCACGACACCCCCGAAAGTCCCAAAAAACTTCTTTTAAAAAAAGTGGCTTTTCATGACAGGAATCCTGTAAAATTCAAAGGAGGGTCACAGTTCTGCGATCAGAACAACAATTTAACAATTCACCACATCAACAGTCATGATCCCCAAAAAGCAGAAAGCCATATATGCAATCAGCCTAGCAGCCAGCCTCATCATCGCCATACAGGTTATCATCATAGCCTTCACGGGAGATGCTGCCTGTCTGAACAAGGGCTGCGAGGTGCTCGAAAGCCTCACCACCATTCCGCCACTTTATTATAACCTGCTGGGACTTTCCTATTTTCAGACGGTATTCTGGTTATTCTTTCTGCTTCGCAAACAACCGGCGCTTTCAATTGACGGGCCACGAATTCTTCTCATTACCGGCCTGGCTGTTGAAGGGGTGCTCCTTGGCTATCAGATTTTTGTTGCACAGACCTTTTGCTCATACTGTCTCATCATTTTTACTTTTGTTGTATTGCTTAATTTTCTGTATGGTCGGCAGCAGATTATCACAGGAACCGCAGTAGTAGTCGCCATAAACCTTTTCTTTTCCCTCCTGAGCTTCGACCCCTCATTGTTGCTGACCTCCAGAAAAATGGACTTAAACACAGGCACCTATGGAACCCGAACCTGCTCCAATCCTGCCAAGGAACTTTATCTCTTTTTTTCCGCCAATTGCCCCCACTGCAAAACTGTCATGAAAGCCCTTGAGGGCTGCAACAGCTGTAAATTTCATTTTAACCCCATTGAAAAACTAAAATCCCTTGAACTTGATGGCATTGAGGCCAATGACTCCTACTCTCCGGAGGTCAACCGTCTTCTTCTTGCTCTCCTTGAAATAAACACCATCCCTGTTCTTATAGAAAAAAAACCGTCAGGTTTTTCCGTCATAAAAGGGGAGAAAAAAATTATCAGTCATATCGAGCAGTTCTGCTATCAGACAGAGCATCTCCTGTATTTTGAGTCATCAGAGATTCCCGAAGATGAAGACGTATCGGTATATGGTGAGGAAGGCGAATGCTCAATGACTATTGAGTGCGATGATGATGAAGTAAAATAACTGTCCAGTATGTGTGCGCTTACCTTCAAGATGGATGATAAGAAAACTATGCCACTTGAAACGTATTTTACTGCACAAAGAAAATCCTGCAGATCAACTGAAGGACTATGAGGCTGTAGAGGCCGGCCATGACGTCGTCCATGACGATACCGGCGCCGCCGTTTATTCGCTGATCAATGAGACGGATGGGAAAGGGTTTGAAGATATCGAAGAAGCGGAAGATGAAGAAGCCAAGGACCCAGACCAGATAGTTGTGTGGTGCGCCGACCAGAGTGATCAGCATGCCGATGATCTCATCGATGACGATGATCCCGGGGTCTTTTGTGTCCATCATCTTTTCAACAGAGCCGGCAGTGATAATTGCGACGACAAGGATGATGGCGAGAGCGGAAAGATGGGCCGGGAAAGAGAGACGGACCAGAAGAAAATGAATCGGCAGGGCCAGGGCCGAGCCCCAGGTTCCAGGGGCAACAGGCAGCCTGCCGACATAAAATCCGGTGGCTATGGTCATCATGAGAGTGTACATTTTTCAGGATTCAGGGCTCAGGGTTCCCGTCTAGCCGGGATCTTCGAAATCAATAACTCAGTTAAAGCAATGCGGAAATCCTGTTCAGGCAAGACATCAGCCTACTCTTTCATCTCATCCGGTTCAAATCTTGCCACCTCTCTATAGACCTCTTTGAGCGGTATGCTGTTTTCTTTTGCCACTCGCCGGCAATCTTCGTATTCCGGATAAAGAACATCGCCATCCGGAGTCGTCACCTTCTTGACCACGAGCGGCCCCCAGCGGCTGGGTACAGTCCCGGACACCCTCGGGAGGGTCCAGCGGTTCTCTTTGCGATAACGCAGACCGATTGCAGGGGTCTCGGCAAGGATGCTTCGTTTCACTTCCCATCCATGGGCAGGATCTGAAATCACCCGCAACAGAAAACCCGGCCTTCCCTTTTTCATCTGAACGGGAATGAGTACAACATCAAGCGCCCCTTTTTCAAAGAGGAGCTCACAGAGATAGGGAAAGCCTTCCGGCGACCAATCGTCCAGATGGGTCTCGATAATCTCTACCTCCTGCGCCTCTTCAACCTCCGTTTCCCGACCGATAACCAAGCGCAGGAGGTTCGGACGGCCATCAGAACGTTTCCGGCTGCCGACCCCATAGCCAACGTCCTTGATGGTCATGGATGGGAAGGGGCCGAAATCAGACGCCAGTCCCTTTAACAGGGCGGCGCCGGTAGGGGTGACCAGTTCCTCCTCCAGATCGACACCGTAGACAGGAACACCCTTTAAAATTTCACAGACCGCAGGCGCCGGCAGCGGCAGGTTGCCATGAGCACAGGAAACCCATCCCCGGGGCATGGGAAGAGACGAGGCTATCAGACGGTCGATACCAAGATGGACCAGTCCGGCGGAAACTCCTACGATGTCGGCAATCGAGTCAACCGCGCCCACCTCATGAAAATGGACATCCTCAGGCGAACAGCCGTGGACATGCGCTTCAGCCTTGGCAAGAAGAGAAAAGACCGCAATGGCCTTCTCACGAACAGGCGCATCGAGCCGACTCTGTTCAAGCATCAGCCGGATATCTTTCCAGGAGCGGTGGGGCTGAGGATCATCCACAAGAACAATCAACCGGGTCCCTTTGATGCCGCTTGAAACCATGGACTCGACTTTCAGTGCATATCCTTCTATCCCGACTGCGGCAACAGCATCTCCGACCACCTCTTCATTCAAGCCGACATCAAGCAGGGCGCCAAGCAGCATATCGCCGCTCGCGCCGGAAAAACAGTCTGCATAAGCTATTTTTTTTGACATCTGACCCATACCCTCAAAACCTACAGCCTTCAGTTTCTAAAATATTTTTCTTTCGTGTGCTTCCGTGGATTTCGTGGCCATTAAAAAAATCGTAAGCGATTACGGGTTGGGTAATAGCGCTGACTTTGGTTGCCCCCCCCCCGTGGTCAGTTACAAAAAATCACAAACGCTTGAGCCAGCCAAGAAGCCGTTTCCGGAACAACAGACAAGGCGCCACCACAACCGTTGTTGCTATGAGCAGCACAACAAGCTGGGCGTAATTCTCCTCATACACCTGCGCCCCCTCGTATGCAAGAGCAAGGGTCCCCGGCATCCGGCCTACGCTCGAGATAAAAATGAAGACCCCGATCGGCATCCGACTTGTCCCCAGGAGATACGAAAGCGAATCCTTGGGGAACCCGGGAAAAAGAAAAAGCAGGAAAGGGACCATGAAATCCCCCCTGAACACGAGATCGTTGAACTGCCGGTAGACACGCGTCCCCTGCAATCTGTCAATCACCATATCGCTCAAGAGACGACTGATGACAAAGGCGATCACGGACCCTAAGGACAATCCGATGGACGAATAGATAAAACAGGGCCAGGGCCCGAATATATACCCGCCGAGAAACCCGGTTGCCTCGCCTGGGAACGGGGCCAGGATAACCTGGAGGATCTGCAGTCCGATAAAAAAGAGTGGCGCTAAGCTGCCGTAGGCCAGAATTTTTTCCCGGAGAATCGCTGCATCAACAAGAAGAGCTTTCAGATGAAAGAGCGCATCAAAGAGAATATCGTTGTTCCAGAGAAAAGAAAGAAAAACAAGACAGACACAGAAGGCAACCAACGCCAGCCAGAAAAATCCGTGTGTGATCCAGCGGTTATCAGTCAAGTTGCGACCCTTCCGCAAAGGGCCGGCCGCGAAGAAAACTTTCAACATCCATCCGCCGGCCGCCCTCACGCTGAATCTCCTTTGCCAAGAGAGAGCCTTTGGAGGTCGCAATCAGAAGACCTTCCGTACCTGCTCTTACGATTGTTCCCGGTGCATCGCTCACTTCGCCGTCACGAACCTCCGGCACAAAAAGCCGCATCCATTTGCCATCAAGTGTTGTAGAGGCGGAAGGCCAGGGATCGAGGCCGCGAATCAGGCAGCTGATCGTGGAAGCAGATTTTTCCCAGTCGATCCTGCCGTCTTTTTTGCTGAGCAAAGGGGCATAGGTTGCTGCCGCGTCATCCTGCTTTCGAGAAACAAGCTTGTCTTCAGTCAAAAGATCAAGGGCCTCGACAAGGAGTTCCCCGCCAAGGACGGAAAGCTTTTCAGCCAGACTCCCTGCAGTATCCTCAGGAGCAATCGGTATGGCCCGGGGCAGCAGGATATCACCGGTGTCCATGCCTTCATCCATCTGCATGATGGTAACCCCTGTCTCGGCCTCACCGTTTATCAAGGCCCACTGAATCGGCGCCGCACCTCGGTATTGAGGGAGAAGCGAACCATGAACGTTGATGGTGCCGTATCGCGGCAGCGAAAGGAGCGGCCCGGGCAGGATTTTTCCATAAGCGGTCACAACAATAATATCAGGTTTTAAATTTTCTATTTCGGAAAGAAAGGCTGCACTTTTTATTGTATCCGGCTGCAGCACAGGGAGCTTCTCCTGCAAGGCCACCTCCTTGACAGGAGGCGGCGCAAGTTTTCTTCCCCGACCCTTACGGCGGTCAGGCTGGGTGACAACGGCAATGACGTTTCTGCCATGCGAGAGCATGGCCTCAAGCGAAGGGACCGCAAACTGCGGCGTACCCATGAATATGATACGTAACGAATTTTCCGACATTTTTTTCAGTTCAAGCGGATTAAACGGTTTGAACGGTTTAAGCCGCCTCTTCCTGCTCTTGAAGGAGTTTCTTGAGCTTTTTCTTGTAGAGCGTTCGCTTCAACGAACTTATGTGATCGATAAAAAGTTTCCCATGCAGATGATCAATTTCGTGCTGAAGGGCCCGCGCAAACCACTCCTCGGCCTCAAACTCAAACTGCTTTCCCTTCACATCCAGGGCACTCACACGGACCTTCTGCGCCCGTTTGACATTGGAAGAATACTCGAGCACACTCAAGCACCCTTCGACATCGGTCACCGACCCTTCTTCTGCAACAATCAGAGGATTGATAAAGACATGAAGGTTTTTTGCTTCATCAGCTTCCCTCACATCAACAATAATCACCTGACGGAGTTCTCCGATCTGGTTGGCGGCCAGACCGGAACCAGGGGCGTCATACATGGTCTCGGCCATATCCACAACCAGCTGCTCAAGTTCTTTATCAAAAACCGTAACCGGTTCCGCCTTCTTCCGCAAGACCGGATGCGGGTAGGTTATTATTTTCCGTAACGACATATATAAACTTCCTTCTTCTTAAAATAGAGATATAATGCATGACAATGAGAATACAGCCTGGTTCCATGCTTTGAACGGTTTAAGAGTCCCCCCCTTCCTTCAGAAACTTCTCAACAACATTCAAAAGCTCCTGGTCGTCGAACGGCTTGGTAAGAAACCAATCTATCCCCGCCTCACTTGCCGCATTCCTCTGGGATTCTTCCTGCTCGGTCGTAATCATTACCATGGGGATGGCATTGAATTTCTTATTTGCTCTCACATCCCTGGCCAGTTCTATGCCATTTTTAATCGGCATATTCATATCGGTCAAGATGATCTGAAAAGATTCTTCATGAAGCCGATCAAAAGCATCTTGCCCATTGATTGCAGTTGTCACACGGTATCCGGCCTTGAGCAGTGGTTTGCTCACCAGATGCCGGAAGATCATCGAATCATCAACCACGAGTACATGCAGTTCTAAAAGACTCTCCTGACGTTCAAACCGGTCCTGATATTTTTTTAAGATCGGACTTAAGTGAATAAACCCCTTGTCAAAAATCACCTTTTCATAGGCGGCAATGAGCTCCGAATTCCCCTCATCAAAGATCTGTCCAAATACTGCGTC
>DAOVSZ010000259.1 GCA_030627725.1 Desulfobulbaceae bacterium | reverse complement strand
GACCCTTGGGCAACGGTTCAGGAGCGATATCCTGTTGGCGAGAAGGTGACCGGGAAAGTGGTCAGCATAACCGATTATGGCGTGTTTGCTGAACTTGAGGAAGGAGTGGAGGGGCTTATTCATGTCTCTGAGATGTCCTGGTCCAAAAAGGCAAAACACCCGTCCAAGATTGTCACGGTAAGTGATCAGGTTGAGGTGGTTGTTCTGAATATCGATGTGGATGCCAAGCGTATATCGCTCGGCATGAAACAGCTGCAGCCGAATCCGTGGGACCTCGTGTCCGAGAACTATCCAGCCGGTTCGATTATTGAGGGCAAGATCAAAAATATTACGGATTTTGGTATATTTATCGGGATTGAAGAAGGCATTGACGGCCTGATACATGTCTCGGATCTTTCCTGGACGGAACGCATCAAGCATCCGACTGAAAAATATTCAAAAGGCCAGACTATTCAGGCGGTGGTGCTTAAGATTGACAGAGAAAATGAGCGTTTTTCTCTTGGCATCAAACAGCTTGAACCTGATCCATGGCAGGCAGCAGTAGAAAAATATCCTGTTGGCTCCCTGGTGGCTGGAAAAATAACCAACGTGACCGATTTTGGCATCTTTGTCGAGGTAGAGGAAGGGATTGAAGGTCTTGTCCATGTTTCAGAAATCAGCAAGGAGAAGGTAAGCACGCCTGTCGGACTTTATACGGCCGGCGATTCGCTTGAGACAAGAGTAATCAATGTCTCTGCCAAGGACAGAAAGATCGGTCTCTCCATAAAGGCGCTTGCTGGAGATTCAGCTGAGGCCAACTATCAGGACTTTAAGAAGCTGGAGAAAGATGCAGGGCCTTCAACAATCGGAGACCTCCTGAAAGAGGAATTCGAAAGCAAGGATGTTGAAGAGGATGCGAGCCAGGATGTTGAAGAGGATGCGAGCCAGGATGTTGAAGAGGATGCGAGCCAGGATGTTGAAGAGGATGCGAGCCAGGATGATGCTGGTGAAGTAACGGCAGACCAGGAACAGGAAGAAACAACATAATTCCGGCAAGCCGGGCTTATAATACGCAGCTGCGCTGCTGGTTGTAACTGTTTCAACTTTTCATTTGCAAGAAGTGTGTGCCTGCGGAATCTCGCAGGCACACGTTTTTATATCATCTGCTCTTTTCGGTTACAAATTTTCTCATGTCACAAGCAGTCATCCGAAAAAAACATCCTGTACTTTTAGGGTTCCTGATCCTTGGGGTGATTTTTCTCATCTTCTGGGGCGGTGTTATTTTTCTCATCTCTTCGGCGACAAAACCAGCCGGCAACCTGTTTGCCGGTAGAGATGGAATAGGTGTTGTTGAGATAAAAGGCATTATTGTTTCGCCGGAAAAGGTCATCCGTGAGCTTCGAGAGTTTCAGAAAAGTAGTACAATAAAGGCTGTAGTCCTCCGGGTTGACTGCACCGGAGGGGCGGTAGGCGCTTCTCAGGAAATTTATAAGGAAGTTCAGCGGACCAATAAATTAAAACCGGTTGTGGCTTCAATGGGGTCGGTTGCCGCATCCGGAGGATATTATGTTGCTCTTGGTTCTGAAAAGATACTCGCCAGTCCAGGGACCCTTACCGGCAGTATGGGAGTCATTTTTAAGTTTATTAACCTTGAGGACCTTTTTCAAAAAATCGGCTACAAGAGTGATGTTGTAAAGAGCGGGGAGATGAAAGATATTGGCGCTGCGAACAGGCCAATGACTGAAGAAGAGCGGAAGGTGCTGCAGGAACTTATTGATACTGTTCATAGTCAGTTTGTGCGCGCAATTGTAACAAGCAGGTCGCTCTCTGAAGAGAGGGTGCGGGACCTGGCTGACGGTCGGGTGTTTTCCGGCGAACAGGCCAGGGAATATGGTCTTATTGACGAGTTCGGCAATTTTACCGATGCTGTTATGCTCTCGGCCGAACTGGCGGGGATTAAAGATAAATATCCGCATCTGGTATATCCCAGGGAAAAAACTATCCCGTTTTTAAAAATTTTCGGAGGCGAGGCAGCGCACGTTCTGCTGAACCGGTTTTTTGACCATTTCCCCGTACTCTTTTATGAGTGGGCTTTTTTTACTCATTGATGTAACCGCTTACAAGTCAGGCGTTAGATCGCCAATGAGCAGCTTCATCCCGTGATCAGTTACGATGTATGTTTCATGAAAGCGTCATGACGGAAAGTGCATAGCGCAGTTTCTCAATGCCGCAGAGGAAAAATTGTATAAGGGGAATTTACAGTCCCTTTTATAGAGTTGGAGTTTTGTACATGTTAAAACGTGATTTGGTGCAACAGGTAGCATCGAAAATGGACGGCTATCTGAAAAAAGATATCGCACAGGCTGTTGATATTATCTTAGAGACGATTTCGGAGTCGCTGGCGAATGGTGATAGAGTTGAGATACGAGGGTTTGGCAGTCTGTCCGTGCGGCAGAGAAAGGCCAGGACAACAAAGAACCCAAGGACCGGCAAAATCATGAATATTCCGCCCCGGAAGAGCCTGCATTTTACAATGAGCAAGTCTCTGAAGGGCCCTCTTGTCAAAAAATAAGCGCTCCTAGAAAAAACTGGTATCGCCTTTTCCTTCTCGCAGGACCTCCGGATAATCGCCGGTCATGGAAATGATACTCGATGGGTCAGGGAAAACAGGTCCACCGTCAATGATGACATCTATCAGGTTGCCCGTCCTTTCTTCAATTTCATAGGCCTCTGTCAGGGGAGATTCGTCCGGCTGGAAAATGGCGCTGGTATTGAGAATCGGATTCCCCAAGGCGTCTACCAGGGCCCTGCAGATAGTATTGCCCGGCACTCGAATGCCAACAGTTTTCTGTTTTGTTATCATGATCTTCGGGACTATTTTCAGCGCCGGCAGGATAAAGGTATAGGGCCCGGGCAGGCTTTTTTTCATGAGTCGATACGCCATGTTGGGTATTGAGCAGTAGATACTGGCGTTTTTCAGGCTGGAACACATAAAACTGAACGGCTTGTGTTTCGGCCTTTTTTTTATTTGAAAAATTTTCTTAACAGCTTTTTGGTTGTAGATATCACAGCCAATGCCGTACACTGTATCCGTGGGATAACAGATAACCGCTCCCTGGCGCAGCATATTCGCTATTTTTTCAATAAGGCGCGGTTGTGGGTTGTCCGGGTTAATGGAGAGCAAATCCGTAACGTCCTTGAAAGATTGATGCTTGCAAAAAAAGACACGATGAGCGCGATCGCCTTAAATGATTTAAATATGGTACTAACGGTTCACGCGTCCGTCTCGCGTTTTTTCCGAGACCGACAAAGCTGAGTGTGACCCTGAAGGCAAATAGGCCACCCATCTTAATGTATTCATGAGATGCACGCAACGGAAAAGCCCATGACCGTTCTGACATAGAGACATATGATACAAGGAGCTTCAAGATGTTACATGATATACCTGAACATGCCTTCACCTTTGACGATCTGCTTCTGGTGCCGGCCGAATCGGCAGTGTTGCCCACAGCGGTTGATCTGTCTACGCGGCTGACCAATACTATCTCTCTGAATATACCTCTTGTCAGCGCTGCAATGGATTCGGTAACAGAGCACCGAACAGCCATTACAATGGCACGGGAAGGCGGCATCGGCATTATCCACAAGAATATGACCATTGAGGAGCAGGCGCTTGAGGTCACAAAGGTAAAAAAATCAGAGTCAGGGATGATTATTGATCCGATCACGGTCGTGGAAGGCCAAACAGTCGGTGAAGTGAAACTCATCATGCGCAGCTACCGGATTTCAGGCGTCCCGGTGCTGAAAGGGAAAAAACTGGTCGGCATAGTGACAAACAGGGACTTACGGTTTATTTCAGACCTTGCCATGAAGGTCCAGGACGTGATGACGAGCAAGAAACTTGTTACCGCAAAGGTCGGTATCACACTTGAAGAATCAAAAAAACTGCTCCATGAGCACAGAATAGAGAAACTGCTGGTGACCGACGATGCCGCCAATCTCAAAGGATTGATTACGATCAAGGACATTGAGAAGATCAGAAAGTTTCCAGATGCGGCTAAGGACCCTTTGGGCAGACTGCGGGTTGGCGCTGCTATCGGCATTGCGACCGAACTGGGACATGTCGAGAAACTGATCAAGGCGGGGGTAGATGTGCTGGTGCTTGACTCGGCCCACGGTCATTCGAAAAATATTCTGGTAGCTCTTCAAAGAATCAAAGACGCTTTTGCAGAACTGCAGATAGTTGCCGGTAATGTTGCCACTGCTGAAGGGGCCGAGGCGTTGATCAAGGCAGGAGCGGATTGTGTCAAAGTAGGGGTGGGCCCCGGATCCATCTGCACGACGAGAATTGTTGCCGGCGTCGGTGTCCCCCAGATGACGGCAATCCATAACTGCGCCAAGGCGGCACAGAAACACAACATACCGGTGATTGCCGATGGCGGCATTAAGTTTTCCGGCGAGATCACCAAAGCAATCGGCATTGGCGCTCATTCCATCATGATCGGCAGCCTTTTTGCCGGCACTGATGAATCGCCGGGCGAGACATTTCTTTACCAGGGGAGAACATACAAGGGATACCGCGGGATGGGCTCACTTGGAGCGATGAAGAAGGGAAGCAG
>DAOVSZ010000099.1 GCA_030627725.1 Desulfobulbaceae bacterium | reverse complement strand
GAGGCCACCACGGATATTAGCGGCAGAATCAACGGAATCCAGCGCTCCACCGCAGGATCGGTTACCGGCATAAATGAAATCGATGATGTGATCCGCTAAGTTGCTGAGACCGTTGCCGCTATCAGTGAATCCATGGAGCAGCAGAACAACGCCACCACGGAGATTTCAGGCAATGTCTCCCAGACCTCCCAAGGGCTTAAGGAAATAAATGAAAATGCCGCCCAGACTTCCCAGGCCGCAGCCCAGGTCGCGACCGAAGTGTCTGCTGTGAACGACTCAGCGAACGAGATCAGCAACTCCAGCGCCATGGTCCAGCAGAACGCCTCGGCGTTGAGTGAACTTGCAGGCAAACTCAAGGAGATGGTCGGCAAGTTTAAGGTTTGAAACAGCGAATACTCGAATGACGAACAATCGAGCAATTTACAGTTCGATTGTTCGAGTATTCGTCATTCGATTGTTATGAAATAGAATAACCACTTCATGAAAGAAGGTAAGGCTATGACGGAAATACAAACTGCTGAAAAAACCGTTCAGGGCGACCTGCTTCAGTTTTCTTCATTTTATCTGGGTGATACCCTCTGCGGCATAAACATCAATCGTGTTCAGGAAATCAATGAAGACATGAGCATCACCAGGGTCCCGTTGTCCTCTGACTATGTCATGGGAATTATGAACCTGCGGGGACGGATTGTCACCATTGTCAACCTGAGCATGAAGATAGGTCTGGCCCCTTCCGTTATCGGCCCGGAAAGCAGGGTGGTGATCGTCGATTCAAAGGGGGAGCATATCGGTCTGCTGGTGGACAAGGTGACGGAAGTTATCACTGTTGCTCAAGAACAGATGGCCGACCCGCCGGCCAATATCAAGGGAGCGCAGGGCAAGTTCTTCGAGGGTGTTCTGCATACCAGCAACCATGAACTGATGGCCCTGCTCAATGTAGAGGTCGTGCTGGAAGATGAATAAAGGCTGGAAAGAGGTTTTGATGATAAAAGTCCTTGTTGTTGATGATACGATTTTTTACCGCAAAATCGTCGGCGATATTCTGTCTGAATTTCCTGATGTGGAGGTTGTTGGAACGGCAAATAACGGCGAGATCGCCCTCTCCCGCATCCGCACCCTGAAGCCCGACCTCATCACTCTGGATGTTGAAATGCCGGTGATGAACGGCCTCGAGCTTCTTGAAGAGATCAACAAGCAGCAACTTACGGTTGACGCTGTCATGTTGAGTTCCAAAACCCTGAAAAGCAGTGAGGCGACCGTGCAGGCCCTGGAGTTGGGCGCCTTTGATTTTATCGCAAAACCGGATGAGAAGTCAGCAGACGCAAATAAACTGCAGATCAAGAAAGACTTGAACAGAATCCTGTCCGCCTATAAACGGCGCCAACAGATGGGTCTGAAAGCTTTAAAAACACCGTCTTCCGCCACCCCTCCTGTTGTCAGCCGACCGACATCGGCACGGCACCTTAAGCGGACTGAAAAATCACATGTGGTGGCGATTGGCATATCCACGGGAGGACCCAATGCCTTGGCAAGAATGATACCGGAACTACCGGCGGACATCGGGGTGCCGGTCTTTCTGGTCCAGCACATGCCGCCCGTGTTTTCAGCATCCCTTGCCAAGAGTCTTGACAACAAAAGCGCTCTCACCGTCAAGGAGGCCGTCAATGGAGAAGAGGTCCTGCCCAATACGGTGTACGTGGCCCCCGGCGGCACTCAGATGATGGTGGCCTCCGGCATCGGCCTGAAAAAGATTATCAGGATATCGGAAGACGCGCCTGCTGAAAACAACTGCAAACCATCTGTCGATTATCTGTTCCGTTCCGTGGCCAGGGAGTACGGCTCCAAGGCCACCTGCGTCATAATGACCGGCATGGGGGTAGACGGCAAGCTGGGCGTGACCGTCACCAGGGCCGGCGGCGCTGTCAGCATTGCCCAGGATGAGGCGACCAGCGTGGTCTACGGCATGCCTAAAGTTGTTATCGAGGCCGGCCTGGCCGATGTTATCGCCCCTTTGAACAAGATATCCGGAGAGATAATAAAAACATTGAAATAATTTGAGATTTCAGATGTTAAAAGGCAAAAGGCAGAAATCTGAAACCAAAATCTGAAATCTGAAATCATAAATCATAAATCTCAAATCATAAATCTGCCCATGCCGATTTCACCGGAAGAAATAACCAGGTTTTCAAAGTATGTCCTTGATATCTCCGGCATCTACCTGGACCGGAGCAAAGGGTATCTGCTGGAAACACGCCTCAAGGGGCTCATGGATGAGTGCAGAGCTTCATCCTACGGCATGCTCTTAAATCAAATCAAGGCCGACAAAAAACTTGAAAAAAAACTCATTGATGCCATTTCCACCAATGAGACTTTTTTCTTCAGGGACACCGTCCCTTTTGACCTGCTGCGCAATAAAATTATTCCCGACCTGATTGACCTGCGCAGAAAGCAGCGCCCATCCGGGCCGGTCCCCATCAAAATCTGGAGCGCGGCCTGTTCAACCGGTCAGGAAATTTACAGCATTGCCATTACCCTGCTTGAAATGCTGCCCGGCAGAGGCAACTATGAAATCTCGATCCTCGGCACCGACATTTCCAGTAAAGCTGTTGCCCAGGCCAGTTACGGGCAATACAACCGGTTTGAAGTAGAACGCGGCCTGCCGCCGGATACCCGCGCCAAGTATTTTAACCAGTCGGGAGCAAGCTGGCGGATAAGGGATGAGGTCCGCTCTCTGGCAAAATTTGAAACAATGAACCTCCTGCGGCCTCTTCCGTCGGCAATCGGCCCGTTCGATATCGTTTTTTGCCGCAACGTGGCAATTTATTTCCAAAGCCATGACAAAATAAACCTGTTCAAGAAAATCGCCAGGGTCATCGCTCCCGGCGGCTCTTTACTTATCGGCGGCTCCGAAAACCTTTCAGGAATTGCCCTCGACTTTGTGTCCCAGCAATATCTCAGGGGGATCTATTACACACTGAAGAGCGATGCCGAGACAAAAAAACAGGATGCGCCATCGGATAAACCGCCTCGCGCCAAAGATCTGAAAACACCGGCCCGTCCACGAAGAAAGACCGTTTATGACGGCAAGCGGCCAAGACCTGCCGCAGGAACGGAAAAAAAACGCCCGGAGAAAAAAACGCCGCCGCCGAAAGATGTTGAGACGCCGGTTAAGAATCAAACCGATGATGGACCGCCAACACCAATTGCCCCTCCCCGGGAAAAAATCCCTGAACCTCTGCCTTCTTCCCTGGCCGGGCAGTTAAATAAGGCCGGAGACAGGCAGAAAACATCGCTGCTGACCTCCATTCAGAGCAGGAAAGAGCAAGGCGCCGCCCTTCTTTCCGAAAAAGGCAAACCCTCAGGCTCGAAAGGGTCGTTACTGGATAAAATTTCTCACCGGAAAAAGAAACGATGAGTTTTGACTACAAAACAACCCCCAGACTACAGGCCCTGGCCGCTGTTGGACTTGTTGTCACAATCCTGACCCTGTTTTTCCTCTTTGTTTTTATCAAACAGCAGAAACAGGTCCTGTCGGATGCCGTGAATAATGAGCAGCGCATCCTGAGCTTCCAGTTACGCCTGCTGCAAGACCAGACCCGCAGAACCTACACCTCGCGAATCAAAAGTTTTATCTCAAGCAGACAAGATGTCCTGCGCGCTTTTGCCGCCGGCGACAGAGAAAAACTCCTACAGCTGGCATACAATAATTTTTCAATTCTTAAACAGGAAAACCCTTATTTTTCAATAGTTGCCTTTGTTAATCCTGACAATACGATTTTTTGCAGGCTCCACAAACCGGAACTGTACGGCGATGATATAGGCCGGATGAGCCCTATCGTCGCAGAAGGCAACCAGACAAGAAAGATGCTTGACAGTTTTGAAATAGTAAAAATCGGGCTCAACTACCGTATTGTGCATCCGGTTTTTGTGGATGAGAAATATATCGGCCTGGTCGGTTTTGGTATTGATGCGGATTATTTTCTTCATGATCTTCGACAGAGCGACCAAGAACGTTTGAACAAAGACTGCCAGGAAGAGACCGCCATTGCTTTTATTTTCCCGAAAGCTGAACTCAACAAGACCGTTTTGCTTGATAAAACATATACAACTATCGGCAACTATGCCCTGTTTGCCTCCGGCTCGACTCCTTTTCAAAAATTACCCGCCCACATTGCCCTTGAACAGAAAGTTCAGCAGGTGCAGTTGCATGGCGAAACACATGCGCTTATACAAGGGGCTGATTTTAAAGATTATAAAGGCAGACAGGTTGCCGGAATTTTATCTATCATAAATATCGAAAGCCTTGTTGCCGACACAAAACGCACGATTCTGCTGATAGTCATTTTTGCCCTTGGCCTTCTTGCCTGTGCCTTTGCCATCCTCTATTTCAGTTTCGGCGTGCTCTTCAAAAAAATAACCGAACTCACCGGTTCCCTTGCACTCAACAACAGAGAACTCGAGCTTCGGGTCCACGAGCGCACGTTTGAGCTGAATCGTTTTAAAGACACCCTGGACCAGACCATGGATTGTGTTTTCATGTTTGATCCTGAAGAATATACCTTCTTTTATGTGAACAAAGGAGCGGTGGAACACATTGGGTACACGGAAGATGAATTATATACAATGACTCCGTTGGACATTAAACCGCTCTTTACAAAAGAACAGTTTGTAGAATTGACGGAAAAGGTCATTGACAGCGACGCGCCGGTATATTTTGAAACGGTCCACAGGCACAAAGACGGTCATGATGTGCCGGTTGAGATTTTACTGCAGTACATCGGCATGGATCACGCCAGCAGGTTTGTTGCTATTGTAAGAGACATCTCAAAACAAAAAAAGACGCGGAAAACGCTCGAGGAAAACAAGAGAAGAAACGAAGATATCCTGAACTCCCTTCAAAACGGCGTGTTCATTCTCGACGCGCGGGACCACACTATCCTCGACGCCAACCCGGCAGCTACCGCAATGTTTGGCGGTGAGCTGGAAGAGATTATCGGTAAGGCTTGTCACCAACTTATCTGCCCGGTCAGAAAGGGCTCATGCCCCGTCACCGACAAAGGGCAGACTCTCGACAAGGCCGAACTCATTTTGCTGAAAAAGGACGGGAGCCGGATGCCGATTCTCAAGACTGTTACCCACATCTTTCTGGAAGGGCGCGACTGTCTGCTTGAGACTTTCGTTGACATCACTGAACAGAAACGGGTTGAGAAAGAGCTCGAAGAGGTGAACAGACATCTTGAGGAACAGACCCTTTTTTCCACAGAAATGGCTTCCCAGGCAGAAATGGCAAATGCCGCAAAATCAGAATTCCTGGCCGCTATGAGCCATGAAATCCGTACCCCCATGAACGGTGTGATCGGCATGACCACCCTGCTGTTGGATACCGATCTTAACGAAGAGCAGAAAAAATACGCCAATGTCCTGAAAAAAAGCGGCGAATCTCTGCTCGGGCTCATCAATGATATCCTTGATTTTTCAAAGATTGAAGCGGGCAAACTTGATCTTGAACTCCTGGACTTTGATCTTCGGTCAATGATGGATGATCTTGCCTCTTCGCTGGCATATCGTACTGATGAAAAGGGGTTGGAACTTATCTGCTCTATTGATCCATTGGTACCCGCTTATTTCAGGGGTGATCCGGGGCGGCTCAGACAGATACTGACAAATCTGGTAGGCAATGCCGTCAAGTTTACTGAATCCGGTGAAATAGTCGTGCGCTGTCGAATTGAAGAAGAGCGGGAACACTCCTGTCTCCTTCATTTTTCCGTAACCGATACAGGGATCGGAATTCCCAAAGACAAACAACATCTCCTTTTTGAAGCATTCTCTCAGGCTGATGGCTCTACTACCCGAAAATACGGCGGCACGGGGCTCGGCCTTTCCATATCAAAACAATTAACGGAACTGATGAGCGGAGATATCGGGGTTGAAAGTGAAGAGGGGAAAGGCTCCACCTTCTGGTTTACAGCAGATCTGGGCAACTCTGATACTGTTCCGAAGCCTGTTAAAATCGGTGATCTGAGCAAGGCCAGAGTGCTTGTCGTCAATGACAACGCCACAAACCGCGAAGTTATGAGCGGACTTCTCTCTGCATGGGAGATAGAGCACGATCTTGTTGAAAACGGCCCCAGCGCACTGCTCGCGCTCAAAAATGCTCAGCAGGCCGGTCGGCCATACAACATTGCAATACTGGACATGCAGATGCCGGACATGGATGGAGCTGCCCTTGGAGAAGCTATTAAAGAGGACAAAAAGCTGAAAAGCACGCATTGTGTTCTCCTTTCATCACTGAGCCAACGCGGCGACGCAGTGCAACTCAAAAAGATCGGCTTTACCGCTTATCTCACGAAACCGATACTCCGCTCCGACCTGTACGAATGCCTTGCCCAGATTATGGGTATATCCGAAAAAACAGGAAATGAGGGAAAAACGCCGGAATTCATTACCCATCACACGATCAGTGAAAGCGAACGCGCGAAAATCCGCGTTCTGCTGGTTGAAGATAACCCAACCAATCAACTCGTAGCGATGGAAATGCTCAAAAAATTCGGATATCGCGCCGATGTCGCCGACAATGGTGAAGAGGCTGTCCAGACCCTCGAACAGGTCCCTTACGACCTTGTGCTCATGGATATACAGATGCCGGTAATGGATGGCTATGAGGCAACCAGAAGGATCAGGAAATCAACCTCTCAAGCACGCACTGTTCCCATCATAGCCATGACCGCCAATACCATGCAGAGTGACCGTGAAAAATGCATCAAAGCCGGGATGGATGACTTCATAACCAAACCTGTCTCACCGAAGGACCTGTCGGATGCCCTCGGAAAATGGCTCGGCAAAAAACAGAAGACAGATGCAGCGGTTGCAGCTGAAAAGCCGGCAGTTGATGAAGAACCGACAACAGCGACCGCTGAAGATCTGCCGATATTCGACCGGTCCGCCTTGCTGCATATGGTAATGGATAACGAAGAGGCGGCGGACGCAGTTGTGGCGGCCTTTCTGCAAACAACCCCCGAAATACTTGACCAACTGCAGCAGACAATGGCCCGTGAAGACGCTGTTGAAGCCAGGCGGCATATCCATTCAATAAAAGGATCAGCCGGCAACGTAGGCGCCCTTTCCCTGCATGACAAGGCCAAAAGCATGGAGATGGCCGCCGCTGACAACAACCTGCCCCTGGTCAAAAAAGAGTTCCCGGAACTTATGAGACGGTTTGAGGAATTCCGGAAACTGGCAGGATAGGTAATTGTTCAAGTTTACGGTTTATCCCGCCTGTGTCGGGATCTTCGCTACGCTTCGACGGGTCTGTCGCGGCGTAGCTATTTTTCAGCGAAGACGGAAGGCAACTTTTTTTACCTCTGTGCCCTTGTGCCTCTGTTCCTCTGTGCCTATTTTATTTTTTGTATCCTGTGTCACACGAAAAAAGCATGCCTGTTCACAGGACGGCTTTTATACTTTGACTCCGGTTATCTTTTTCCGATATAATAGTTATATAGAGAAAAAATGAGAACGTCGCTGAAGCCATTGGGAAGGATCCCAGAAAGACCGTTATCTTGACAGGAGGTCGGCTATGAAAATCAACAGCGCAACAGATGCCTTTATGGCATTTATGATCAACCAGGGAACAAAGGCGTTTCAGAACTATCTTGCCAAACTCTCCTCCGGAAGCAGGATCAACAAGGCCGCTGATGACGCGGCCGGCATGGCCATTGCCGACAGTCTGCAAAGCCAGCTGTCCGGGTTCGGCCAGGCGATCAGAAATGCCAGCGATGCCATCTCCATAGCGCAGGTGGCTGACGGCGCGCTTGAGCAGTCAACAAGCATCCTTCAAGAGATCCGCGTCAAGGCCCTGCAGGCGGCGAACGGCAGCCAGTCTGTTGAGTCCCGCCAGGCCATTCAGGCCGATATCGACCGGTTGCAGGGAACCCTCGGGGATATAGCAAAAAACACTTCGTTTAACGGCCAGAAGCTGCTTTCCGGCAGTTTCACCGACAAGCAGTTTCAGGTCGGCGCAAACGCAGGCGAGACCGTCACGATGAACATCGGCAGTGCTGAACCAAACAAAATCGGCCAACTGCAGCCGAGCCTTGCCCAAGACTATACAACAACTTCCCCGATCACAACCGGTGAAGGGACGGCCCTGGCAGCAGGCTCTGTTCTTGCCGAGGGCTCAACCCTGAAAGCCGGAACAACGCTTACCAACGACATCAAGGCGCAGGGCGGAGAGACCATTGAGGCAGGCACAACGCTTGAAGAAGACGTTACAGTCGAAGGAAACCAGATGCTCTCCGAGGGCATGGCCCTTGCCGCGGGTTCGGAGCTTGCAGCAGGAACCCTCATAGCCAAGGGAAGCCAGGTGCCGGAGGCAACCGCCGATCAGGCAGAGGGGCTCCGGACAGTTACCGGTTCGGTAAACGACATCAATGTCTTAAGCCAACAGGGGGCCACGGACGCGCTCAGTATCGTG
>DAOVSZ010000036.1 GCA_030627725.1 Desulfobulbaceae bacterium | reverse complement strand
TCATCCTTCTTTCAGATGAAATGGTGGCGCATACCCGGGAGAGCGTTGTTTTGCCGGAGAGGCATACGATCGAAACAGTTGACAGGATCCGTCCGAACGTGCCGCCGGAATGGTACCTGCCGTACGAAGACAACAGCCGCGGGGTGCCGTCAATGGCCTCCTTTGGCGAAGGCTACAGACACCATGTTACCGGGCTGATTCACGACCCGAGAGGCTACCCCACCCAGAGGCCGGAAGAGATCGAGGCCTTCTTGCTCAGGCAGTACCGGAAAATCACCAACGGCCTCTGTGAGATCCAGATGACGAAATCTTTCATGCTGGATGACGCAGAGATCGCAGTCGTTGCCTATGGCGCTGTAGCGCGTTCAGCACGCCGCGCCATTATCGAGGCAAGAAAGCAGGGTTTAAAAGCCGGCATGCTCCAACTCGTCACCCTGTTTCCTTTCCCTAAAAAGGCCCAGATCGGCGTCCTGAGCCAGTGCCGGGCCGTTCTGGTCCCGGAACTGAACATGGGCCAGATCAGCAGAGAGGTAAAACGGGTAAACCAGACCGAGTGTCAGGTAGAGATGTATAACCGGGTGGACGGCCGGATGATCACACCTGAAGAGATTTACAAAAAACTGATAAGTCTATAGACAGGAGAAGCACATGCCTGAAAAAATGACAAAGATGCGGCACGACTATCTTCGACATGACAAAAAATTTCCACATGTCTGGTGCCCCGGATGCGGCAACGGCATCATCCTTGGCGCACTGATCCGGGCCATCGACAAAATAGGACTCGAAAAAGACGACATCGTTCTTGCCTCCGGCATCGGCTGCTCCGGTCGGTTGCCTGCCTATGTCGATTTTAACACCCTCCACACAACCCATGGCCGCTCGCTGACCTTTGCAACCGGCATCAAGCTTGCCAAACCGGAGCTGACCGTGCTCACTGTGATGGGAGACGGCGACGCCACATCCATTGGCGGCAATCATTTTATTCATGCGGCAAGAAGGAATCTGGACCTGACCGCAATCATCATCAACAACCAGACATACGGCATGACCGGCGGCCAGTATTCTCCGACCACACCCTACGGCAGCCGGACCGCAACCTCACTCTACGGCCATATTGAGCAGGCCTTTTCCATTGCCGATCTGGCCGTGACCGCAGGCGCTGCTTTTGTCGCCCGGGGCACCGTTTATCATGTGCCTGCCCTTGACCGGCTCATTGAAAAGGCGATACGAAAGACAGGTTTCAGTGTGGTGGAGGTGATGTCCAACTGTCATACGCAGTTCGGTCGGAGAAACAAGATGTCCGATCCGGTAACCATGATCAAGTGGCTTAAGGACCATTCCGTAACAACGGAAAAAGCCTCCAGAATGGACCCGGAAGCCCTCAAGGACCACTTCACCATCGGCGTACTGGCCGACCTGGAAAAGCCGAATTATATCGAGCAGTACAAGAAAATTTGCCGGATGGCCAAGAAATAGAGGGAGGATATGAAAGAAGACCGATACGAAATCCGATTAAGCGGCTCAGGAGGACAGGGTATTATTACCGCCGCAGTCATCCTTGCCGAGGCGGCGGCAATATACGAGGACAAATTCGTCTGCCAGACCCAGAGCTACGGCCCTGAGGCCAGGGGGGGCAAGAGCAAGGCGGAAGTCGTGATCAGTGACTGCGAGATCGATTACCCAAAGGTCATTAAACTCGACATGCTGCTGGCAATGAACCAGACCGCCTGTGACTCCTACTTTTACAACTTTAAACCAAACGGCCTGCTGCTGGTCGATTCGACCCTGGTAAAACAAATACCCACCAGCCGCGTTGTCTCCCTTCCCTTTACCCGCCTTGCCCGCGAGGCAGCGGGCAAGGAATTTGTCGCAAATGTAGTCGCGCTTGGCGCCATAGCCCATTTCTGCCCCGTCATCACACAGAAAAATATGGAGCATGCCCTGCTGGCACGGGTGCCGAAAGGGACCAAGGGGATGAACCGGAAGGCATTTAAGGCTGGAGTGAAAGCGGCCCAGGAGATACAGCTGGACCTTCTGCCCCGTTCGATCATTTCCGCGGAGGTGGAAGAAGTATAAGAGTTATTGGCTTATTGGGTTCGGGGTTGTTTGAGCTGATCGGATTTGTCTGACATCCGTTGACTGCTGGCTGTGAAAAACGCCTATGAAGAGAGAATATACACCTCTCCCCTTGAGTACGACAGGGGGGGCGGATGCCGGATTCAAGGTCTTCCACGAATTGATGGACAACAGGATCAGGGAGATCCTGCTTGTCTTAAGCCCCTTTGACGCCTTCATCATGGAGGAGGACGGCAGTCTCGCCACCCGGATCATCAGTGAATACAGTGGGCTGAACTTAAGCCATCCGCCCCGGATGACGCAGGTTTCATCCGGGAAAAAGGCCCTTGCTCTCCTCAAAAACCGCCCGTTCGACATGGTGATCACCATGCCGCAGTTAAGCGACATGGATGCCTTCTCCCTCGGACTTCTGATCAAGGAGATCCAGGCCGATCTGCCGGTCATCCTCCTTGCCCGCGACCTGAAAGGGGTCTGGCCCGTACCGCCGAACGTCGACCGCAGCGGCATCGACAGATTTTTTGTCTGGTCAGCCGGCACCGACCTTCTGCTCGCCCTGGTCAAGAATGCCGAGGACCACTTGAATGCCGAGCATGACACACGAAAAGCCATGGTCAGGGTCCTGGTCCTGATCGAGGACTCCCCCTACTACCTCTCGTCCTTTCTGCCGCTCATCTACCAGGAGGTCGTCAGCCAGACCCAGGCCGTGCTTGACGAGAGCTTGAACGAAGAGCACCGCCTTCTCAAAATGCGCGCCCGCCCGAAGATCCTGGTGGCTGAAAACCACGAGATGGCAATGGACCTGATCGAGAGATTCAGGCCGTATCTCTTCGGCATTATCTCCGACACCCGTTTTCCCAAAAAAGGTGTGCCGGACAACCGGGCAGGCTCATCGCTTCTGTCCCGGATACGGAATGAAGTGCCCGACCTTCCTCTTTTGCTGTTAAGCTCGGATCCGGACAACCGAAAAATCGCCGAACAGATCCCGGCTGTCTTTCTTGACAAGAATTCCCCCCGGCT
This sequence comes from Desulfobulbaceae bacterium, assembly GCA_030627725.1. Classification (GTDB taxonomy): domain Bacteria; phylum Desulfobacterota; class Desulfobulbia; order Desulfobulbales; family DAOVSZ01; genus DAOVSZ01. The sequence goes on along the minus strand of DAOVSZ010000036.1, from coordinate 10,941 downwards.
CTTAGATGAGATTCACAATTTTTTCCTTACCCACCTCGGATTCGGGGATTTTATCTTCCGCCTCCCGGACGGACGTGAAGTGGGCCGGGCATCAACGCTCCACGGCTTTGAAAAGGCCCTTGCCGATGTCCCGGAGGCATCCCTGCTCTATCATGCCAAGCGGAACCATTTCTCCAACTGGATCATGGCCCGGTCGGAAGTCGCTCTTGCCTCCCGACTCAGCAGGCTGAAGATCTCCGACTTTGAAGATGTCTCCGAGATCCGCAATCTTCTCATCACGAGCATCCATGGCCTCAGAAAAACAAGACAGCAGGGCGTGGTGGTCAAGTTTGACCCGGAAGAGTTTGATTCGGACGCAATGGATTTTGTTAAAATCGGCAATGGCTCCCTTGGCGGCAAGGCCCTGGGGCTCGCCTTTATGGCAAGCAGGCTCAGCAGCGACGCGGAACTTGGAAAAACACTTGCAGCAACCGGGATAAAGATCCCGAAAACCCTGGTCATCACCACTGACGGATTTGATTCTTTTGTCAGGCAGAACAACCTTCAGGACCAGGCAGATGGGAGTGATGATGAGGTAATCGCCCAGAACTTTCTCAACGCGCATATGCCTGTCTGGCTTTACAAGGAACTTGAGGCCTATCTGAAGCAGATCGCCTTTCCTCTCACGGTCAGGTCCTCCAGCATCCTTGAAGACGCCCTGTTCAAACCCTATGCCGGTCTTTTTGAGACCTACATGATCCCGAACAACCACCCTGACTTTGCTGTCCGGCTCTCCCATCTTTTTTCCGCGATCAAGCTGGTCTTTGCCTCAACCTATTTTGCCGGCCCCAGGGCCTTTTCAAAAAGCGCCTATCAGGCCAGAGAAGAAAGCATGGGGGTCATTGTGCAGCAGCTTGTCGGAGAGACGTATGGCAACTACTTCTACCCTGCAATCTCCGGCGTGGCCCAGTCGCATAACTACTATCCGATCTCCTTCATGAAGCCTGACGAGGGTATTGCGCACATCGCCCTCGGATTCGGCAAGACCGTAGTCGAAGGGGGAAAAAGCCTCAGATTTTCTCCCAGATATCCGAAAAAACTGCCGCAGTTTTCAACGGTCGACGACATCCTGGCCAACTGTCAGCGAAAATTTTATGCCCTTAAGATGAGAGGATATGCAGCCTCCCTCCTGTTCAACCGGGAGTCCAACCTGGAGATCCGGGACCTCTCCGACGCCTTCACGGACCTGCCGGTAAAAACCCTTTGCAGCGCCTATATCCCGGAGGAGAACCGAATCCGTAACGGCGCCCATAAGGGCCCTCTGATTCTGACCTTTAGCCAGGTGCTTAAACACAACCAGTTCCCCCTGCCGGCCCTCCTGTCCGAACTGCTGGATTTTGGCAGAACAAGCATGGGCTGCTCGGTTGAGATCGAATTTGCCGTCAATATGGGCGCTTCCGGCAATATGGGCACTGCCATGGAGGAAAGCAATTTCTATTTTCTGCAGATACGGCCGATGGTCGCGGGGCAGGAACGTTTTGACGTGCAGATCAGCCAGGATGAACGCGCCCGGGCCTTCTGCTCCTCCAGCCAGGCCCTCGGCCATGGTTTGAATGAAGAGATAACCGACATCATCTTTGTCAAACCCTCTGATTTCGACCCGGCAGCCACCCAGGCCATTGCCAGGGAGATCGGCACCCTCAACACCGGTCTTGTAAACGAACAGCGTCCGTATCTTCTGATCGGCCCGGGGCGATGGGGGTCTGCCGACCGATGGCTCGGCATCCCGGTCAGATGGCAGGATATCTCCGGAGTCGGGGCCATTATCGAACTCAGGAATGATACACTGATGGCAGACCCATCCCAGGGCACCCATTTTTTTCAGAATATAACCTCACTGGGAATTCATTACGTCACCATAACCGAAGGTACGGATGATGTTATTGACTGGGAATGGTTACTCGCACAGCCGGTCTTGCAGGAAACGACCTATCTCTGCCATGCCAGGCTGGAAAAACCATTTACGCTGAAAGTAAACAGCAGGGAGTCGGAATGTGTGATGATACAGGGGACAGGAGACAGGGGTCAGGGGTCAGGGGTCAGGAGACAGATGGTTGAAGGCTGAACTGCTTGAACGGTTTAAACGGTTTGAACCGTGTAAACACGGAAGAATCTAAACAAACGAGGTCACATCATGACAGACATCATGCAGTCAATCACGGAAAGAGACCCGGTGGAAAAAGAATTTCACCAGGCAGTTGACGAGGTCATCAATTCAGTAAAGCCGGTGCTCGACCGGCATCCGGAATACCGTCAGGCAGCGGTGCTTGCGCGGATCACGGAACCGGAACGGGTCATTCTCTTCAGGGTCCCCTGGATGGACGACGAGGAGCAGGTGCATGTCAACCGTGGTTTCAGGGTCGAGATGAACAGCGCCATCGGGCCGTACAAGGGAGGGCTTCGCTTCCACCCCTCGGTCAACCTCGGGATCATGAAATTTCTGGCCTTTGAACAGGTCTTCAAAAACGCCCTGACCACCCTTGCCATGGGCGGCGGCAAGGGTGGCTCCGACTTCAACCCCAAGGGGAAATCAGACAGTGAGATGATGCGTTTCTGCCAGAGTTTTATGGCCGAACTGTACCGTCACATCGGCCCGAACACGGATGTTCCGGCCGGCGACATCGGGGTCGGCGCCCGCGAGATCGGCTTTCTCTTCGGCATGTACAAAAAGCTGAAAAATGAATTCACCGGTGTGCTCACCGGAAAAAGTCTGAACTGGGGCGGCAGCCTGATCCGTCCAGAGGCCACCGGCTACGGCAGCGTCTATTTCGCGGTAGAGATGCTGGCGGTCAAAAGACAGACCTTGAAGGGCAAAACATGCCTGGTCTCCGGATCCGGCAATGTGGCGCAGTATACAACCGAAAAGATCATCGAGCTTGGCGGCAAAGTGCTCACCCTTTCCGATTCATCCGGCTATATCTATGATGAAGAGGGCATCGACTCTGAAAAACTGGCCTCTATCCAGAAGCTCAAAAATATCCAACGCGGCAGGATCAGCGAGTATGCCGATGAATACCCCAACGCTGTCTATACAGAGGCAGAGCCCTCGCCTGACTACAATCCCCTGTGGAACCACAAGGCTGACTGCGCCTTTCCAAGCGCCACTGAAAACGAAATCAACAAAAAAGACGCTCAAAACCTGGTCAAAAACGGTGTGAAACTGGTGAGTGAAGGCGCCAATATGCCCTCAACGGCCGAGGCGGTCGATATCTTCCTGGACAAAAAGCTGCTCTATGCCCCTGGCAAGGCGGCAAATGCCGGCGGGGTGGCTGTCTCCGGCCTTGAAATGGCACAAAACAGCATGCGCCTGAACTGGCCGATGGAGGAGGTGGACAACCGGCTGAAGATCATCATGCGCTCTATCCACAAGACCTGCCTGGATGCGGCCGAAGAATACGGCCAGCCGGGAAACTACGTTATCGGCGCCAATATCGCCGGATTCGTCAAAGTGGTAAATGCAATGCTGGACCAGGGCCTTGTCTGAATGAAACGACAGGGGAATTGAATTTATAGTGGACAAAAATTCCAAAAATAGAATAAAATTAGGGCTCTTAACCTCTCAAAGTATCTTCTCTGACTACAGGATATTTTCTTACTATGCCAACCGACCAACCCGACGATCTTGATCTTCAATCAGAATATGAAAAACAGGCGGAGTCTGTCTGTACAGACAGTCTGACCGGACTTTACAACCATGGTTTTTTCTGTGCCTCTTTCGAACGCGAGGTCAAACGATCCATCCGGGACGGGACCTCGTTTACGCTCGCACTGATCGAGGTGGATTCCCTTCATCTCTACAATAAACTCTATGGCCATGTTAAGGGCGATCACGCGCTCAAGAAGATCGGCAGTATCATCTCCGACAATATCCGCCAGGTAGACCTTGCGGCACGGTACTCCGGCGCCATGTTCGCCAATTTACTGATCCAAGCCGACAGCGCCGCCTCTCTTGCGGTTGCGGAAAGAATACGAATCGCCATTGAGGATGAATTTCTCAACAAGCTGACCGTGAGCATCGGCATCGCCTCCTTCCCGGAAAATGCCAAGGACACGGAAACCCTTTTCAATGTTGCGAAACAGGCGCTGACTCAGGCGAAACTGCGAGGCAAAAACAGATGCCACGTAGTGGAACCTACAACATCTTTTGACACGAAGACAACCCCCCGTGTGCTCATTGTCGATGACGAACCGCGGAATATCAAACTGCTCAAGGCCCTTCTTCTGTCCATGGACTACGAAGTTCTTTCCGCTGAAAGCGGTCAACATGCCCTTGCCATCGTCGACAACACGGACCTCGACCTGATTCTGTTGGATATTATGATGCCGGGCATAGACGGCTATGAGGTCTGTAAGCGCATAAAATCGGACAGTGTCAAACGCATGATCCCGATTGTCATGGTGACGGCCTTGGATGATCTGGAGTCTAAGGTAAAGGCGATCGAAAACGGAGCTGATGACTTTATCACCAAACCGCCCAGCAAGATGGAACTCCTTGCCCGGACCAAATCGCTGATACGGACGAAAAAATTAAACGAGAACCTCGCCTGCACCGAGAATGTCCTGTTTGCGCTCGCAAATGCGGTTGAGGCCAAGGACAAATATACTGAAAGTCACACCAAACGAGTCTCCAGCATCGCGCTTGCTCTCGGCGTCAAACTGCGCCTCTCCCAGCAGGAAATCGACTCTTTAAAAATTGCCGGCATCCTGCACGATATCGGCAAGATCGGCGTCCCAGACTCCATCCTGAACAAAAAAGGCCCCCTGGCCAAGGACGAATGGGAGATAATCAAGACCCATACAACAATCGGCCACAACATCTGTCTTCCTCTTGAAAAGACCCTTGGGCCTGCGCTGGAGGCAATCAGGCATCACCATGAAAAACTGGACGGGTCCGGTTATCCGGACGGACTGATTGCTGATGAAATCTCTCTCGTATCCAGGATAATGGCGGTCGCGGACATCTTCGAAGCGCTTATCTCGGACCGGCCGTACAGAAAGGGGCTGTCAACAAAGCAGGCCTTTGATATCCTTCGGGAAGAGGCGGATGCAGGGAAAATTGACACAAAGATAGTTAACTACCTGATAGAGATGATTGAGGCGCCGGGATGAAGACTCACAAGATGAATGTCCTGTCTCTCTTGATTTGTTTTCTTCTCATTCCAACCGCATCCGCGGCCAAAGACCTGAAAGCGACAAAGACGGATACACCGCCGATTATTGACGGCAATGGCGATGATCCTGCCTGGAAGATGGCCGAAGAAATTATTACCCCGGACAAGATCACAGGATTTGACGTGAGGATCAAATCTCTCTATTCCGACACGATGCTCTATTTCCTCGTTTCCTTTCCAGATGAAGACGAATCAAGGTCGCACAAGGACTGGGTCTGGGACAGCGCCACGGAACTTTACACGATAGGGCACAACCGGGAGGACGTCTTTGTCTTTAAATGGAATATGGAAAGCCGTCCGAGAGATTTAAGTATCTTTGCAGACAATCAGTACAATGCCGACATCTGGTTCTGGAAGGCATGCAGGACAGACCCTATGGGCTATGCCGACGACAAATATCAGATCTTAAGCCCTCTTACGATGCAAAAAAGCGCCGGACTGGCAAGCCGGTCCGGCAAGACAATGTACCTGCTCCGGGCAAACGACGCCGGCGCCCCGGCCTTCAGGACAAAGATTCGGGCTGAATATGCCGGAGAGAGAATCCCGCGTTTTATTTACCAGGAACCCTCAGGCAGCAGAGGGGATGTCCGGGCAAAAGGGAAATGGGCGGACGGCCAATGGACCCTGGAATTCGCCCGGGCGCTTGAGACCGGCAACAGCGATGACATCGATTTCAATACTGCCGGGACCTACCAGTTTGGCATGTCCTGTCAGGAGATTGCGGGCAGGAAACCGAATGCTGCGTTATCAAATCCGTATTACGGCGCCGGTGACATCAACGAATCAATCACCCTGATTTTTAAAAAATGGTAACTATGCAGCAGCACCCCATCTGCATACGTTCGGAACCGGAAAATTTATCCCTGCAAGCGACGCTGATTACGCGCCGCTGTATAAATTGATTAACAAACTTGGTCTGGATCTGCCGACGTATCCTTGCCATCGTTACTTTATTCTCTGACCAGGTGATCCTGAATACGCATGGCCATATCCTTTCGTACCGCACGTAATATCGGTATCGCTCTCCTTGTCTGCATCATTTTCCTGACAAGCATCTTCTCATACGAGATTATGCGGACCACCTCCCGCAAACTCAGCAACACAATCCGTCTTGAGCAGAGCAAGATAGTCAAGCTCTACAACCTGATCTCCGTGGTTAATCAAGCGAAAGACTCTATGAACGATTACCTGTCCGGAAAAATTGATGTTGTCTCTCCGATCATACTTCTCTCCCGAGAGGCGCTCCTGCTGGTTGAAGAGTTGAGCGAATTGGCGAAAACTAAAGAGGAGCAGGTTATTATCGAAGACCTGACCCATGAATTCAAGATGTTCAGACAGGCTATCTATCTTTACAGTATAGAAATCCGTGAAGGGTATGGCGGCGGCACATCTGCCGCGGAACTTGAAGACTTATCGCAGGACTCGATACATCATATCAGCGCTCTCTGCGAATCCGGGGTCTCGATTCTCCTCATGAAGATCAATGATAACTACGATCATATCATAAAGATTACGGATCTCTCCCAAAAGGTCCTGGCCGGAAGTCTCGGGGGCGCCATCTTACTTTCCTTTCTCATCGCCCTTTTCATGAACAAGGCGCTCGCAAAACCTGTCGGCAGACTGGTTGAGGCAACACATAACGTTGCTGAAGGTGATTTTACCCGGCAGATACAAGTGGATTCGCGTGATGAAATCGGTGAACTTTCCAGATCTTTTAACCGGATGACCAGCCAACTGTACGATCAGAGCAGGCAGTTAAAAAGCTCCAAGGAAGCGGCGGAAGCGGCCAACAAGGCAAAAAGTGAATTTCTGGCCAACATGAGTCACGAACTCAGGACCCCTTTAAACCATATCATCGGCTTCACGGAACTGGTCCTGGATAAGAGCCTCGGAGACCTGAACGATATCCAGCAGGAGTATCTCGGAGATGTTCTTGACAGCAGCCGTCACCTGCTTGATTTAATCAACGACATCCTTGATCTCTCAAAAATTGAGGCGGGAAAATTCGAACTGAACATAACCGAAATCAACCTCGAACTCCTGCTGGAAAACAGTCTGACAATGGTGAGAGAAAAAGCATTTAAACGCGGCATACGATTAAAAACACAATTTGAAGAGGCCCCGGAAACTGTTATGGGGGATGAGCAAAAACTCAAGCAGGCTGTCTACAACCTTCTCTCCAATGCGGTGAAGTTTACTTTTGATGGCGGCTCTGTTATATTATCACTACGTACACTTACCCATGCGAATGGACGCTATACAGCCCCAAACGGCCGTGAAGTCCTCCTGCCTGACCTGCAGGACCAGCAACTTGCCGAAGGAAATGATTTTGCGATTGTTGCCGTTTCCGATAGCGGTATCGGCATCAAGCATGATGACATTCCTCGCATCTTTGGCGAATTTGAACAGCTCGAAAGCGCGGCAAACCGAAACTATGACGGCACGGGTCTGGGCCTGCCTCTGACAAAAAAACTTATAAATCTCCATGGCGGCATCCTCTGGGCGGAAAGTGAAGGGGAAAACAAAGGCACAACAATGAACTTCGTCGTCCCAACAAAGCACCTGTCAACCGAGCAGGAATCTCTTAAAAAGACGCGATGAAAATACTCCTGATTGACGACGATGAGCTGAACCAGAAGCTCACCCGGACATTGCTTGAAACCGAAGGGTATACGGTTCTGCAGGCCCTTGATGCCGAGTCAGGCCTTAAAATGACCAGAGAGCACCTTCCAGACCTTATCCTGATGGACATTGAACTGCCGAATATGGATGGCTTGAGCGCTACCAGAATTATCAAAAATGACCCTGGCATCACCCATATACCAATAGTTGCCCTTACCGCCTCCGCCATGGTTGGCGATGAACCCAAGGCGATCGATGCCGGCTGTTCAGGCTACATCACCAAACCCTTTGATATTTACACCCTGGTAAACTCGATACGAAACGTTCTTCGCACCCACAGCGGGGAAATGAAAAATTAATAGCGAAAAGTGAAATACGTAAAAGATATTCAAGTCACTTGTCACTTGTCACTTTTATTCCCTCTCTCATTCCGTACATGACTCCGCCCCTCCAAAATAGTTTTTTACAGCCAGCTATTTCTTCACGAACTGAAATATGGTAGTGTGCATTGTTATCATATGACTTAGCGATTTTAACAATTTAATAAGGACCTCCTATGCTCGTCAAAGATATTCTCGATTCAACCAAAATCTCTTTCAGCCTTGAATTCTTCCCGCCGAAAACAGACGCAAACTGGGAGAAACTCTTTCAGAACATCGCCCATATGATGCCCTTGAGGCATTCGTATGTAAGTGTCACCTACGGCGCAGGCGGCACTACCCGGGACAACACCCACAACCTGGTAGTCAGGATCAGCAAAGAAACAAACCTGACCGTTGTCTCGCACCTCACCTGCGTCGGATCCACCCGGGACGAAATCCGCTCGATTCTGGAAAAATACGATGAAAACGATATCGAGAATATCCTTGCCCTTCGCGGTGATCCTCCCAAGGGTGAGACCAAGTGGAAAATGACCGAAGGCGGATTCGAGTATGCAACGGATCTGGTGGCATTTATCAAGAAAAATTTCCCCAACATGTGCATCGGCGTTGCCGGTTTTCCGGAAGGCCATCCAGAAACGCCGAACCGGCTGAAGGAGATTGAACACCTGAAAAGAAAAGTCGATGCCGGCGCCGACTACATCGTCACCCAGCTCTTCTTTGACAACAAGGATTTTTATGACTTCTGCGACCGCTGTGAACTGGCCGGCATCAAAGTGCCTATAATTGCCGGCATTATGCCGATAACAACCAGAAACGGCATGATCAGAATGGCTGAACTTGCAGGAGGCGCCCGCCTGCCGGCGCCTCTGTTGCGCGCAGTGGAAAGAGCGGCGGCAGACGAGCATATTGAAAAAGTCGGGGTGCACTGGGCAACGGAACAGGTACGGGACCTGATCGACAAAAATGTGAGAGGGATCCACTTTTACACCCTGAACAACTCCATGGCAGCGCTCAGGATGTACGAATCTCTCGGCATCGTCAATTCCAGCCAGCTTTCGTGTTGTCTCTCCCGTCTGCCTGATCAGGAATAAACGACGGTTTTTCACTTTTCACTTTAACTGTTTCAGAGTAAACATCTGGCATTCCATGCCGGAGCTGTTAAAGACAGCAACAGAGGGAAGCTGGACGGACTTGAAGCCCATAGGCCTGCATCCATAGGGATGGTCCGGTTCATGGGTAATATAAAAATGCCTGCACTGATAACAGTTCGGCCTCTGTCGATTCTCTTTCATACCATTGCCTTCAACCCCTCCAACAGCACAAACCGACCAAGCGGCACAACCTCACAGGGGAAACTCTTGACAAAAAGATGGTTTTCGCACAGTCCGCCGGAAAGATATAATTTGTCAGGGACGCCGGCAAAACGATGGGCGTTTAAGGCAATCCCCTTCACAAAACTGGCAACCGCTTCAGCGACAGGGGTCCCGGAAATAACCGCGTCAAAGATATGGCTCATCCCAAGGACACCACAAGTGACCGAAAAGGTGCGGTCCGGCACTGCAAGATGGTGATAGTCCAGTTCATAATAACTTTCGAGCAGCTCAATGGTAAAGCCCATTGAGGCCCCGCACTCGGCATTCCAGCCCATGTCCTCCAAACGGCCGTTATTATACCTGACAAACTTGATATCGCGGCTGCCGCAGTCAAGAAGGACAAAAGCGGTCTCGTGGATGCAAATCTCTCCGCCGCGGGCAAGGGCCGTCAGTTCGTTGACGTATCTGTCCGCAAACCGTTTCCCGTTATGCCCGGTTGCAATTGAAATCGACGGGACATCGAGAAGTTCCTTGGTCGGCACCACTTCAGGTGCAGGATCAGGCTGCTTAAGATCGAGAAATTTTGAATACGATGTGCCGAAGTCTGCAAGTATCATTTCAAACAACCCCTGAGAGTTCCAGAAAGGCCTCAATCTTGGCCCGGGCGCTGCTTCCTGTCGTGACATCGATATCAAGATAGAGGGCACGGGGATGCTTCTTTGCAAGAAACCGTGCAAGCGCGGTCTTGGCACAGAAGGACTGGGCAAAGAAAACCGTTGGTATGGAGGGATTATAAGAGGCCTCCAGTTCGGAGTCAGCCGGGGTCTTGTTCTCCATGCAGCGCGTCCAGCCGTAAACATGGGTCGTGGCCGGAAAAAGGGAAAGGATTGAAAAGTCCCGCGGCGGCACCCCCCAGAAGCCTGCCGTCGGTTTGCAGGCGGAAGGCGCTAAAGAAGGATGCGCGCATAACTTGACCCCTTCGGTGATGACCACAAATTTATCATGAAGGGCCATACTACTGCGGCAGATCGGGGTCCCGAAAGAACGATCATCCTCATTTTTCGTCCGGACAACCGGTATGTTAAGCGCGTCTTCAAGAACAGTTGCCACATGAAAGGCGCTGTCGCATTTACCGGGACCTACATCGATAAAGATCGCATCAAGATCAAGACACAGAGCGTTCAAGACAACGGTTCGCAGGACCGCGCAGTACACCCTGGGAAGATAGGAGGCTGTTTTTTCAATATCGGTCCTGATCAGAAGCGCATCAAGGTCATGTATTTCAATCTCCTCCTCGTTAAGAGCCCTGATCACAGCCAGCGGCGGCATGCCGACAATCCCGACCTGTTTCCAACCCCGGATCGCGTCCTCCCACCGCAATGTATTTTGTACCTTTTCCCTCATTTTTCTTCT
>DAOVSZ010000141.1 GCA_030627725.1 Desulfobulbaceae bacterium | reverse complement strand
GGTCGAACCTCTGGATCTGAACATAAGCAGCTTAAAAAACGGAAGGAGAGATAGAGTATGGATACCAAACACCAACGGAGACACACCAGAATTTCTTTCCAGACCAATGTGGATCTCAAATTCAACAATAAGGGATACAGTCAATGCCCGACCCAGGACCTCTGCCTCAGCGGCATGCGGGTGCTGGATTGCCTAGACCAGCAGACAGGAGATGAGTGCGAGATAGAGTTCCACCAGACAGGAATGGTCAACAACCGACTTTTACGCCTGAAGGGCGAGGTGGTCAGAGTGGATGACCAGGGCATAGCCCTCGTATTCACCGGTATGAACTTCAACAGCTACACGAACCTGCAGTCGATCATGATCGACAATGCCGAGGACCCCTTCCAGATTGCGGAAGAATTCCTGGAACAACTGCCGGCAAATCAATAATGACAACCTCGTAAAAAGTCGTGTCAATCGTCGTGTCGCAGTTTAGACCGACAAATCGCTGAATTCGTCTTCAATGATTTCAATAAGATAGAAACGGTTAACGCGTCCGTCTCGCGCTTTTTGCGAGACCGACAATAACGGACTACTCTACTCATACCTGGGCACAAACATCCAGCCTATCATCCAGGCAAGGCTTTCCGGATCCTGCACCAGGCAGACAATACCCGCATTTTGAAATTTCACAACCTGCGATTCGGCTGATCCGGCAAGCAGATAACCAGCAAGCCTGGCCATGAACGGGAGATGTCCGACAAGCATAACATTCTCATCCCCTCGCAACTTCCCTGCTATCGCAGTTACATCATCCATGGGCTTCAGGCCATCCATTTCCCGTACTCCATCTGATGGCTCAAGCGCTTTTGCTAAAATCTCCGCTGTCTGCTTCGCCCGTTTCTTGCCGCTGTGACGGATCGCATCAACTTTCACCCCATTTCCACTTGCCTGCGCGGCAATCTGTTTGACTTCCGCCGCCCCCTCCTCGGAAAGTCCCCTTTCCGGATCATCCTCCCTGGAAAGGCTTACACCATGCTGTACAAGATAAAGCGCCATAGCTCCCCTCCCTGATTATTAACCCGCATTTCACGAAAACAAATCCCAAATCCTAAAAAACTCCCATCCGGAACTTTTTCCCTTTAAAACTCAAGACAACCCCGCTCTCTACAATCTCTTCGAGCATAAGGCCGTTCGTCACCTCATTTCCTTCCCGCAACATGCGGCCATTGATGCTTACTTTACGCGATGCAGGATTATGAGAGTAGAGGTGAACGGAAATCGATATCTCCGGCAGGCTCTTCTGAAAGGAAAGCGGCATCCAGATGAGCTCCGGAATCTCCTGTTGTGTTTCTTGCTTCGTACGCGCCTTGGCCTGCATTGCTTTTGCGCCCGGAATCTGCTTCCTGACCGGCGGCGCCGGTTTGGCCCGCGAGGCGACTATTTTCCTTTGCGAGGCCGGTACGTCCGCGTCGGCAGCAGCCGTTTTTGTCGCTGGTTGTTTCGTTACAGGCTGAGGCCCGGCAACTGTAACAGCATCCTCCACGCTTTCCGGGCCGGCATCCTTACTCGTCAGGTCAGACGCGGGCGGCGCTTCCTTCACGGAAGCTGCTGCAGGTTCAACAGCAGCTGTCTTTGCGCCTGTTTTGGGGAGAGGAGGTCCTGCTTTTCCATTTACTGCAGCCTGTCGGGACGCCGGAGCTGTCTGCACCTGCTGCATACTTTTTGTAGTTCCAACAACAGGACGATCCTTTTGGACGGTAATTGGCTTCGCCTGTGAGACTTTTTTCCATTCCTGTCCTTCCTCAGTCGCGGGCGCGGCAACCTGCCCCAGAGGGACACCCGGCCCACTCTTTACCTCCACTTTCTGCTCCCAGGGACGCGCCCACCAGAACAGGACTCCCAGATTCAGCAACAGCGCCGCCAGGAGGAGATAAAGCCAAGCTGGGACCTTTTTCTCTTTAACAGGACCAGCCTCATGGTCCGTCAACAGTTCAGGGATAGACCTGCGCTGACGCTCTTTGTCCGATTTTTTTAAGGCATCAAGGATATAGGACATGATCACTTACCTTCCATCAGAGACCAATACAGGCACTTTGTTCCCGGCCTTGGTATTCAGATGGACAAGTGTTTGAATGCCTGCAACGCCATCCGGCGCCAATCCCTCGGCAAACTGAAATTCTTTCACCCGAATCCGCAGTAATTCATCATACACCTTCGTTTTCCCCGGTGTATATTTTTCACCTTTGACTTTCGCAAGCTGGGCAGCGATCCACTCCACTTCAGGACCTTCATAACCAGGATAGATGGAATCTACATAGCCGGTCGGCGGTTTCCATAATAAGGAATAATCTCCGGTCCACCTCAAGGCGAACTCCTTTACGGATACCTTGGCAATGCGTCCTCCTAAAGTAAAAGTAGCGGATCTCTTGTCAAGCGCTGTCAACGCTGCAAAATACTCCTTTTTATCAGCGGTAAAAAACTTCAGCACCGCCGGTCGGTTGAGTGTGCGCAGATCATCAACGCTCCCTTGCCGAAAAAGACAACTCAACCCATGGGACTCGGCAAACACGCAAGCAGCTCCATCGGAGAGTCTATAAGGCACCCGCCACAACCTTAACACCTGCTGATACGCAAGGGACCGGCTCTGCTCGATCGGGGCATCTTCCGGCCAATTGAGTGACGACAGCGTTTGTTTTTCTTTTATTTTCTCAGGGGTCTTTTTTGCAGCTGGCTCAGCCTTTTTAACTGGTTTGGCTGCAACTTTTTCCGGTTCTTTCTTTACCGCCTGTTTTTTCACTTCAGGCCGCACCTTGACTGAAGCGCTCACTTCTTTTTTCTCTGACGAAGCACCCTTGAGGCTCAACAACTGCGGCTGTTGATACAGAAAAATCGCCAGCACAACAGCAGCTCCCACCGCAGTCAATGCCGCCACCCTGGGCCAGCGGCTGAAAAAGTTATCAGAAAGCCGGGAAGTCCAGTCCCTACCGAAAACCTCAATTGCAGCCTTGGCCAGAATCCTGTCGCTCACACACTCCTTTTCTTCAACATAGGCGCCCAGCAAGGCCCTGTCACAGAGCACATTGATAAGCCTCGGCACACCGCCGCTTAAGTGATAGAGTTTGTTTAAACAGGAGTTAGGGAATAATTTGTTGCTGAGTTCAGCGACAGAAAGACGGTGCAGGACATAGGCCTTCACATCCTTTTTGTCCAGCGGACCCAAATGATACCTGGCAGTGATACGCTGCGCCAGCTGGACCATTTCAGGCTGTGACAGGATTTTTGTGAGCTCCGGCTGAGCAAGCAGAATAATCTGCAGCAATTTCCGCTTATTGGTTTCCAGGTTGGTCAGAAGCCTGATCTGCTCAAGGACATCCGGAGTCAGGTTCTGGGCCTCATCAATAAGCAGGACCGTTTGACGGCCGGTTGCGTGTTCGAAGAGGAGATACTCATTTATTTTGTCGATAAATACCTTGATACTCCTGTTCCCTTCCGGATATGAAATCTCGAATTCATCACAGATCGTTGCCAGGAGTTCTTCGACCGTTACCTTTGGATTCAAAATAAAGGCAACGCTTATTCGTTTAGGAAGTTTTTCCAGCAGACAGCGACAGATCGTTGTTTTTCCTGTTCCGACTTCGCCTGTCAGGAGGACAAAACCACCGGCCTTGCGGACCCCATAGACAAGATGGGCAAGCGCCTCCTTATGGCTCTTGCTCATGTAGAGGTATCGAGGATCCGGTGCGATGGAAAAAGGCGGCTCTTTGCAGCCGAAATACTTGCTGTACATGGTTTAGGTTCAGGGGTTAGGGGTTAGGGGTCGGGGGTCGGGGGCTGGGGGTCGAGGGCTGGGGGGCGGGGGGTGGGGGGTTGGGGGTCGAAATTCCCTATTCCCTGTTCCCTGTTCCCTGTTCCCTGACCCCTGGCCCCTGTCCTTTGTCCCCTGCAGTTACGAAAGCCTGCTTTTATAATCTTCGTAACCGAACTCCCGGATAAGTTCCGTCTTTTTCGTGGCAGGATCGAAGATGGCTATACCAGGAAGCCGGACCCCGTTAAAGGTTGTGTTTTTCACCATCGTATAGTGGGCCATATCGAAAAAAACAAGCCGCTGTCCTACGCAAAGCGGCTTTTGAAACGAGTAGTCACCGATAATATCTCCGGCAAGACATGTCAGACCGCCGAGTCGATAAGTGTAGGGATACTGTCCCGGCGGGCCTGCGCCGGCGATCTCGGGCCGGTACGGCATTTCAAGCACATCAGGCATATGGGCCGCGGCTGACGTGTCCAGAATCGCAATATGCATCTCATTATATACGATATCGAGTATCGTAGCCACAAGAACCCCGACATTTAAGGCAACAGCCTCTCCAGGCTCAAGATACACCTCTACCCCGTACTTTTTCCTGAAGCGGATAATCGTCTCACACAACAGGTCAACATCATAGTCGGAACGGGTGATATGATGCCCGCCGCCGAAATTCACCCATTTCATTCGACCGAGAAAGCTTTCGAACCTCTCTTCAACCGCGGCAAGCGTATGGACAAGGGTGTCGGCATTCTGTTCACACAAGGCATGGAAATGCAGTCCCTCGATGGAGTCAAGCTGGTCAGCGGCAAACTCACCTGCAGGAACCCCAAGCCGCGAATACCGTACGCAGGGGTTGTAGACATCCGTCTTAATCTCGGAATATTCCGGGTTGATACGGATGCCGCATGAAAGATTGGAGGCAGAAAGCGCCTTTGCCCTAAACCGCCTCCACTGGGAAAAGGAATTAAAAACAATATGATCAGCCATATCGACGAACTGTAAAAATTCATCCTCCTGATACGCCGGGCAATAAACATGAAGCTCGCCGCCAAACTCCTCAAAACCCAGCCTCGCCTCATCAAGGGAACTCGCGCTTATCCCTGCCGCGTAAGGCCTGATCTCTTGAAACAGGCTGAACATGGCAAAGCCCTTCAGCGCCAGCAGGACCTTGCATCCGGACCTTTCCTGCACCGAGGCCAGGATTTTAAGGTTCCGCCTCAACGCATCCCGATCGCAGACATAACAGGGTGACGGAACCGCCCCAACATCGATTTTTACATCTCCATAATCTTCCATGGCAGACCATGCTTCATCAATTTATCCATAAAGGGTTCAGGATCAAACTCCTCGATATTGAAAACACCCTTCCCCTGCCAGACGCCGGTCAGCATGAGCATGGCGCCGATCATGGTCGGGACCCCGGTTGTGTAGGAGACAGCCTGAGAGCCGACCTCGGCAAAACACGCTTCGTGATCACACACATTGTAAATAAATACCTTCTTCGGGGCGCCATCTTTCACGCCTTCTATCCGGCAGCCGATGCAGGTCTTTCCCCTGGTGGATTTCCCGAGCGATGCCGGATCCGGCAGGACACTTTTCAAAAATTGAAGCGGAACAATGGAATGGCCTTCATACAGAACCGGATCGATCCGCGTCATGCCGACATTTTCAAGCGCCTTCAGATGGGTCAGGTAAGATTCTGAAAAGGTCATCCAGAACCGGATTCTTTTCACCCCTTTGATGTTGATCGCAAGCGATTCGATCTCCTCATGATACATCAGATAGGCCTTTTTGGTCCCGATCTCAGGAAAATCATAGGTCTGATGCACGGAAAGCGCGTCCTCCTCGACCCATTTTCCGTCTTCAAAATACCGCGCTTTAGCGGTCACCTCCCGGATATTGATCTCAGGGTTGAAGTTCGTTGCAAAGGGGTGGCCATGATCACCTGCATTGGCGTCAAGGATATCGATATAATGGATCTCGTCAAAAAGCTTTTTCTGCGCATAGGCGCAGAACACATTGGTCACGCCAGGGTCGAATCCGCTGCCCAAAAGCGCCATGGTCCCTCTCTTTTCAAACCGTTCACGATAGTCCCACTGCCATTTATAGCAGAATTTCGCCTCGTCAGGCGGCTCATAATTGGCCGTATCAAGGTAATCCACACCTGTTGCAAGACAGGCATCCATGATTGACAGGTCCTGATAGGGGAGCGCGGTGTTGACCACAAGGTCCGGTTCACACTTCCTGATAAGCTCCACAACCTCGCTCGAAATGTCTGCGTCCACCTGAAAGATCTCAATCGGACTGTCGATATCCGCCTGAATCTTCCTGCACCTCTCCAGTGTCCTGCTGGCAAGAAAAATCTTCTCAAAGACCTCGGGGACCTGTGCGCACTTATGAACAACAACGCTGCCCACGCCGCCGGCGCCGATAATTACTACCCTGCCCATATCATCCTCTCTGAATCCTCTTGACGCTTTGATGGTCTTGTGATAATTTCTCTGTCTTTACTATTAAACAACAAACGGGCCGTTAGCTCAATTGGTAGAGCATCTGACTCTTAATCAGCAGGTTCGGAGTTCGAGTCTCCGACGGCCCACCAGGAACATCAAGCACGTAGTCCTATCCAGGCTACGTGCTTTTTTGTTTTTTCCGTCCGGGAAAGCGCCTGGGCGAGCAATATGAACTTTTAGTCCTTTCAAAAATTCGCACAAGATTCACCTGTCTCGCGGCGGCAAGTGATCGCGGTCGTTAGCGCAAAAAACGAATTGACACGCGGTATTACCCTGGTTATACTTTAAGTTATGAAAACAGCAATCTCTATCCCAGACAAATTATTTCGCGCAGCTGATCAGTATGCTAAAAGCCATGGGTTCTCGCGTAGCAAGCTATACGCAAAAGCTGTTGCACAATTTCTTGAACAGCACCCTTCCGAACTCATAACCAAACAACTTAATGAAATCTACTCATCCGAACCTGCCAAATTGAATGAAACCCTTTCAACCATGCAGTTCAGCTCAATAGAAAAAGAAGAATGGTAATAAAACGAGGGGATATCTGGTGGGCCAAACTACCTGAGCCTGTTGGTTCAGGGCCTGGCTACAAAAGACCACTACTCATAATCCAATCAAACGAATTCAACAAAAGCAAAATCAACACAATAATTGCCGTTGTAATAACCTCAAACCTACGCTTAGCGGCAGCTCCCGGAAACATACTGTTATCCATAAAAAGATCTAAATTACCAAAAGAAAGCGTTATCAACATTTCTCAAGTTATCACCATCGACAAAGCATTATTAACCGAAACAGTTGACGATCTGGCCAGCAGCATCATAGCCCAAGTCGACGAGGGCTTGCAGTTGGTTCTAAAACTATAAAATAACAAAAATGCGCTCATCGG
>DAOVSZ010000167.1 GCA_030627725.1 Desulfobulbaceae bacterium | reverse complement strand
TCAGCCTCCTCCAGGCTGAGCATCTTTCTTTCTATCTTGTTGTCAGCGGAAAAACCGCAGTAGACACACCGGTTCGCGCAGAGATTCGAAACATAGACCGGCGCATAGATCTGGATCGTCCGCCCGAACCGCTGGGCCGTAATGTGAGACGAGCGCGCTGCCATCCGCGGAAAAAATTCCGTTGCGGCCGGTGACAGCAAAGCGGCAAGCCCCTTGATGCCGGGCTGCGGCGCGGCCAAGGCCTGTCGCACGTCACGTTCAGTGGATGCGTCTATCTTTTCTTTCAATTCTGAAAAGGATGGGAAGGAAAACATGGGAGTCAATAAAAGATCCTTATCTTAGGTTGAGAGGTTGCGAGTTGCAAATCACGAGTTAAGAAAACACCAAATTCCGTGTTTACCGTAAAAAACCGAGCCCGGTCTCCGGTGATGAGGCAGCGGCATCCGGGCCGGCTGTTCCTAAGCCTGCTTCATAGGCCTCGCGGCCTGCACTCACGGCCTTTGCAAAGGCCATGGCCATTCGTACCGGATCACCTGCAACCGCAATCGCGGTGTTCACCAGCACAGCATCCGCGCCGATCTCCATGGCAAGGGCGGCATGCGACGGGGCGCCCAGGCCCGCATCCACAACCACCGGGACGTTCGCCTGGGAGATGATGATCTCGACCTGGGAACGGGTCAGAAGGCCCTGATTGGTGCCGATCGGGGCGCCGAGCGGCATGACCGCCGCAGCTCCTGCGTCCTGCAGGCGCAAGGCAAGGATCGGATCAGCGTTCATATAGGGCAGGACAATAAAGCCCTCCTTTACCAGTTCTTCGGTCGCCTTTAAGGTCTCGATCGGATCGGGCAGGAGTGTCCGCGGGTCCGGGGTGACCTCAAGCTTGAGCCATTCCCCGCCTCCTGAGGCGCGGGAAAGGCGGGCCAGACGGATCGCCTCGGCCGCATCCCTTGCGCCGGAGGTATTCGGCAGAAAGAGATATTTCTCCCGGTCCAGCATCCGCATGATATCATCGCCCGGATCGTCAAGATCGACCCGCCGCAGCGCTACAGTGACCATCTCAGACCCGGAGGCCTCGATCGCCTCCTTCATGACTTGCGATGATGAAAATTTTCCCGTCCCTGTAAAGAGACGGGAACGAAACGTCCTGCCGGCAATACTCAGCATCTCATCCGCCTCCTACAAACCGAATCAGTTCAAGCGCCGCGCCCTCATCAAGGACGAAGGTGTCATATTCTTCACGTTTTAAAATCCTGGAGTCGCACTCGGCAACCACGGAATCAGGATCCAGCCCAAGGTCCTTCAAAAGAACCCCGATACTGGTCCCGGGAGCAATCTCCCTTTCTTCTCCATTACATAGTATGTTCATATCTTTTAACTTCTCACTTCTGCCTTGCCTAAAAGTATCCGTAGTACCTGATTCGCCTGATGATGAGCTGCGATCCCCACTCTGGGGGCCATCAGGCCCCGGCCCGGCATGGCAGCGGTCTCGCCGTCACCGACAATAAAAATTCCCGGAAAGAGTTCCCGGGTCTGAATACGATTATTATCAGCATACCCGGCAACTCCGGAGACACCGACATATCCTTTCCCTTTGAGGCCAATAAGCGCAGCCCTTAAGGCAGCCGCCTTCATTGCGGCGCTGTCAAAACACTCAGCCAGGACGTCTACGTTTTGAAAGATATCAGGAATGCGCTCTTCCGTCAGTTCTTCGTCAACCGTTTCAACCTCCACGTAGGGGTTGATCCTGGCAAGATTCCTCTTTAAGGCCTCGGTCTTTTTCATCCCCACCTGGTCGATAAAATACTGTTGCCGATTCAGGTTGCTCGGTTCCACGACATCAAAATCGGCAAGAAGCAGTTTGCCTGTCCCGATCCGGGCAAGGGCAACCGCGACAGAAGACCCCAGACCGCCCAGGCCCATGACACCGACCACAGCCTTCTTGACCTTCTCGTGCACTCCGGGAGTATGCCTTGCATAAAGCAGCCGATCCATCTCTTCAGCAGGAGGTGTTTCACCACGGCAAATCAGCCAGCAGGCATCACCGTCTTGAAGTTCTGCAGCGGCATCCACAGGATAGCCGTTGACGATAAAGATATCAGCGCCCGGTTTCAGCCGTGCGGCAAGATCCTGAGGGCATACTCCGAGTGTAAACGCAACCTCTCTCTCGTTGACCAGCAGCATAGGATGTAGTGAATTTGACAACATAAGCCCCGCAAAGCGGGAGAAGAATTCAGAATTTGATTTTACCCCACATACGCCAATCTTGGTATATATTTTTCGTAACTATTCAGCAGTGCTCCAGATGTGCGCAAGCAGAATGGAGAACTATAGTAGTCCTATGTGAGCCAGCCTGATCGCGTGCAGGTGGGGTGCTGCTGAATAGTTACAGCTTGGCGTTTAGATTCATTTTGCAGCCACACCTGAATAGTTCTATTTTTCATCGAGATTGTTGAACATGTCACCGTCTCACCCGCTCCCCACTTCACCATTTCCTTGAACATTCTCACTGGACATGGTATTTTTTTTGTTTTATTGGTAGTTATACTTATACGATGGCCTTCCAACTTATCTTACATACAGGAAAAGAAACGTGTCAGAAAATTCCATTGAAAAACTTTGGCTCTCCGGCAATGAGGCCTTTGCTCTTGGCGCTTATGAGGCAGGGGTCACGGTAGCATCCGGGTATCCGGGCACCCCTTCGACAGAAATTCTAGAAAATTTTGCTCAATATGACGGTATTTACACCGAATGGGCCCCGAATGAAAAGGTCGCGCTCGAGGTGACCATCGGCGCCTCCTTTGCCGGCGCCAGGGCCCTTGCGACGATGAAACACGTCGGCGTCAACGTTGCCGCCGACCCCCTCTTTACCGTCTCCTATACCGGTGTACGCGGAGGACTGGTCATTATTGCAGCAGATGATCCTGAAATGCACAGTTCCCAGAACGAGCAGGACACCCGCAACTACGCCTATGCAGCCAAACTCCCGATGTTCGAGCCCTCGGACCCGGCCGAAGCACGGGAGTTCATGAAACTTGCCTATGACATCAGCGAGATCTACGACACACCGGTCCTTGTACGCAGCACGACCAGGGTCTCACACGTAAAGGGTAGAGTGAAACCAGAGACACGTGAAACACCCCCT
This sequence comes from Desulfobulbaceae bacterium, assembly GCA_030627725.1. Classification (GTDB taxonomy): domain Bacteria; phylum Desulfobacterota; class Desulfobulbia; order Desulfobulbales; family DAOVSZ01; genus DAOVSZ01. The sequence continues at coordinate 3,170 of DAOVSZ010000167.1, read as the reverse complement.
GAAACAAGTATCCAAAAGGATCCGGCAAAGCTTGTCATGCTGCCTGCCAATGCCAGGAGGAGAAGAACAATCCTTGAAGACCGCCATGAAAGTCTTGTTCAGTTTTCCGAATCGTGCTACCACAATCGAATCGAATGGGGTGACAGAAAAATCGGATTTATCACCTCCGGGATTTCCTACCTGTACACCAAAGAGGCCTTTCCCGAAGCCTCGATCATGAAACTCGGCATGATCTATCCCTTTCCTGAAAAAATGATCAGGGACTTTGCCGAAGAGATTGAAAAACTCTACATCATTGAAGAACTTGATCCGTTCATTGAAACCCATGTCAAGGCAATGGGCATTCGCTGCACCGGCAAAAAGCTGATCCCAGCAGTTGGAGAACTGAACACATCCATTATAAAGAAGGCCATCACAGGCAAGGGTGCACCCGATCTCTTTACACCGGCGGAAATTCCGATGCGGCCACCCAATATGTGCCCGGGCTGTCCTCATCGCGGCCTGTTTTACTGCCTTTCGAGACTCGACGTCTTTGTGTCCGGTGATATAGGCTGTTATACCCTTGGATTCTTGCCTCCGTTGTCTGCCATGGACTCCTGTGTCTGCATGGGCGCAAGCATAGGGGTGGCGCATGGCATGGCAAAAGCGCTTGGAGATGCCGGCAAAGAAAAAATCGTTGCGGTACTTGGCGACTCCACCTTCTGCCACTCCGGCATCACCGGACTCGTCAACATGGTCTATAATAAGAGTTATGCCACGGTCATCATCCTGGACAACAGGATCACCGGCATGACTGGTCATCAGCAAAACCCGGCTTCGGGTAAAACCCTGATGGGAGAACCGGCGCATGCCATTGACCTTGAAGCTCTGTGTCAGGCGGTCGGAGTGAAACACATCGCCACCGTCAACCCGCTGCAGCTGAAACAAACAAAAAAAGCCTTAAAAGAAGCCATTGAACACGACGGGCCTTCAGTTGTCATCGCACGATATCCCTGTGCCCTTCTGCCGGAAGAAAAGAAGAAAAAGAAAACGCCATACTCTCTTCAGCGAGAAGACTGCAACGGCTGCACATCCTGCCTGCGCATTGGATGCCCGTCTATCAGCTGGACCCCGGTCACCCCGGAAGAGGGGGCAAAACTCGGCTACAAGGAAAAACAGAAAGGATACGCTCAGATCAGTGAGACGTGCAACGGCTGCGGCCTCTGCGCCCAACTTTGTAAATCCAAGGCCATATGCAAAACAAAGGAGGCACAGGCATGAAAGAGTCCGGAAATATCCTTTTCTGCGGCGTCGGCGGTCAGGGGATCCTCCTGGCAAGCGAAATCACGGCATATGCCCTGCTTGAAGCTGGGTTTGACGCAAAAAAAAGCGAAGTACACGGCATGGCCCAGCGCGGCGGCTCGGTTGTTGCCCATCTCAGGTTCGGAGAGAAGGTCTACTCCCCCCTGATTGATCTGGGTCAGGTCGATTTTATGGTGGCCTTTGAGATGATGGAATCGGTCCGGTACCTGCCCTTTCTCCACGAAAAAAGCCAGGTCATTGTCAACACCCACACGATTGCGCCGCCGTCAGTTGCAACCGGCAAAACAACGTATCCTGAAAATCTACTAGCGAATTTTTCCAGACATAATATTTCCCATCTCCCCATTGACGGCGCTGCTATTGGCCATAAGGTTGGTGAAATACGGGCCGCTAACGTCGCCCTTGTCGGCGCCCTGTCAAACTTTCTGCCGGTGCAGAAAGAACTCTTTCTCGAAGTCATGAAAAAACGATTGCCGACAAAAATCCTTGACGTTAACCTCAAGGCATTTGCAGAAGGAAGCAAGGTATCGGGGCAATGAACTGTATCTCCCATGAAAAATTCACTCCAGACAAAAACCGATTGATGTTTTTTCTGTGGTCTCTGTGGTGAAAAAATTTCAGATAACAAGGAAACTCGATAAATGATCCTGGACAATGAACATGAAACAATGCCCAGAGAGGCGATGCGGGCTCTGCAGCTGAAACGACTGCAGGAACTGGTCGCCAGGGTATACGACAAGGTCCCGTATTACCGGGACAAGATGGACAAGGCCGGGGTCAAACCGGCTGATATCGAAAAGCTTGAAGATATCCGAAACCTGCCCTTTACCACCAAGGAAGACCTGCGTAAGAACTATCCCTTCGGGCTTTTTACCGTGCCCATGGACGATGTGGTCCGGGTGCACGCCTCATCCGGCACGACCGGAAAACCGACCGTTGTCGGCTACACAAAGGCGGACATCCGGCTCTGGGCCGGACTGATGGCACGGACACTTGCAGCGGCCGGAGTCACCAGCAAGGACATGGTCCAAAACGCATACGGCTACGGCCTGTTCACCGGCGGCCTCGGCGCCCATTACGGGGCTGAGGAGCTCGGCGCCACCGTTATCCCTGTTTCCGGCGGCCAGAGCAAGCGCCAGATCACCCTGATGCGCGACTTCGGCTCCACGGTCCTTCTTTCCACCCCTTCATACGCCCTCAACCTGGCGGAAGTCATGGTGGAGATGGGAGTCAATCCAACCGAACTGCCTTTGCGTGTCGGGGTCTTCGGCGCCGAGCCATGGTGCGAGAAGATGCGTGCGGAACTTGAGAAAAAACTCGATATCAAGGCCATTGATATTTACGGCTTGAGCGAGATCATCGGGCCGGGTGTGGCCTCTGAGTGCATTGAGGGACAAAACGGCCTGCACATCTTTGAAGACCATTTCCTGCCCGAGATCGTGGACCGTGACACCTTTGATCCGCTTCCGATCGGTGAACAGGGAGAACTGGTCTTTACCACCCTGACAAAGGAGGCCTTCCCGCTCATCCGCTATCGCACAAAGGACATCTCCAGGTTGATCGACTCCCCATGCTCCTGCGGTCGGACGCTTGTGCGTATGCCCAAGGTCACCGGCCGTACCGATGACATGCTCATCATTCGCGGTGTCAACGTCTTCCCGTCCCAGATCGAACATGTGCTGATGAGTATTCAAGGGGTCGAACCCCATTACCAGATCATTGTCGACCGGCAGAACAACATGGACACCATGGAGGTGCTGGTCGAGGTAAGCGAAGAGATCATTTCCGACGCAGTCAAGGGGTTGGAAACTTTGCGGCAACAGATCCAGGCAGACATCAAGGACCTGATAGGTTCATCATGCAAAATT